>NZ_BKFU01000014.1:0-68224 GCF_008980265.1 Acinetobacter sp. TUM15064
TTGCAGGTCCTTCAATAAAAATATCTAATAAGGAGCTAATAATTGAGTAAGTACGATCTTTAAAGGCTAAGATTTCCGAAATTTTGGAATCTGAGATTTCATAATCTTCTTTGCTACTATTTATTGCTTCAATCAATAAAGAAATACGCTCAACTAATGACAGGAGAGGTGTTATTACATTTCGTTGCAATAAGTTAATAGTCTGATTTTCATTAATTATTTTAGTAATTTTACCTATAATTATAAAATTTCCATCATTTAACTGAGATTTAATTTTATTCGGTTGATGATTCTCCAAATCTAGATCAATTACTCCGATACATTTACCATCAATACTCATTAGCATCTCTAATAAGTTGGATTCCAAATAATTTGTTTCTAGTTCAGAGATTAAGTTTTTAATAATTTCTATTAGATCATTATTAAGCTGATTTTGTACAGGTGACTGTTTTTTTGTTTGTTGACTAGAGCTATTTTTATTAAGAAAAGCTGTTATATATTTCAATTGTGGAGTTAGCATTTTTAAAATTTGCAACAATTCAAAGAAGTCTACTGGTTGCAAATCAGCTTTAATTCCGATGTAAGGGCTTTGTTTTAAATCTTTATTAAAATCATAAAAGTTTAGAATTAATTTTTCTTCTTGTAATTTTTTCAGTACTTTCATATGTAAAGCACCAAGAGTTAAATATTTACTTGTATTCTTTGAATAACTATTAGTATTTTGTAGATCTAATTTACCTTCTAAACTCCCTTCGGCTTTAGCTAACCATTCAAGAATTCCACTAGCTCCTATGCCACCAGAGCCTGATACAGTTTTAGTGGATTGATCATTGTTGGATTCAGAAATATTTGTAGATGTTTCAACTCCATCAAATAAGTATCCAGCGCAGTTAAGTAGCATTTTTTCATTGAGATAAATGGGTTCTAATAATTCTTTCATTTGAAATCATAAAGGGCTGAATAATCAGCCCTTTATACTACAAATTAGATTAAATTAACAACACCTTAAAGCGCTGCAATCTGATCCATATTCGCTTTAATCTTCACTAATTGGTCAGCAAACTCAGCCAGTTTCACTTTTTCACCTTCAACCACAGCCACAGGTGCTTTCGCCACAAAACCTTCATTGCTCAATTTAGTCGCAATTTGGTCATGCTGTTTTTGCACTTTGTCTAAGTCTTTCTGTAGACGACCCAATTCCGCTTTCGGGTCAATCAAGCCCTTCATTGGAACGAATACAGACGCATGTCCAACCACAGATGAAGAAGACAATGGAGGTTGCTCGCCGTCAGCCAAGAAGGTAATGCTTTCTACTTTCGCCAAGGCTTTAAACAACGCTTCAATACGAGTGATTTGTGCTTTTTCAGCTTCCGTCGTGTTTTGTAGAAGCACTGGTAATAAACGCGCATTACCTAAGCCCATTTCACCACGGATGTTACGTACCGCACCAATCAAACCTTGAAGCCATTGCATATCGGCTTCAGCCTGTTCGTTTACACGCTCAGGGTTGGCAACAGGGTATTGCGCCAGCATGATGGTTTCGCCAGAAATACCAAGCTTCGGCGCAAGCGTCTGCCAAATTTCTTCAGTCAAATACGGCATGATTGGGTGTGCAAGACGTAAAGACGCTTCCATCACAGCAAGGAGTACACGACGAACTTCAGCTTTACGCTCAACCGATACATTTTCATCATTCAGAACAGGTTTGGTCAGCTCAACATACCAGTCACAGTATTCATTCCAAATGAACTCGTAAATTGCTTGTGCAGCCAAGTCTAAACGGTAAGTCGCAAAAGCTTGTTGTACCGCAGCTTCGGCTTTTTGCAGACGGCTCACGATCCACTGTTCAGGCAATTCCCAAAGGTCTTGGCGAACTTCAGTGCCAATCACTTGCTCTTCACAGTTCATCATCACGAAACGGGTTGCGTTCCAGATTTTGTTGGCAAAGTTACGGTAACCTTCAACACGTTTCATGTCGAACTTAATGTCACGACCCGTGTTCGCAAGCGCACAGAACGTGAAACGAACCGCATCCGTACCATAGGCTTGAATGCCTTCTGGGAATTCTTTACGGGTTGATTTTTCAATCTTCGCCGCTTGTTTCGGATTCATCAGACCTGTAGTACGTTTTTGTACTAAAGTCTCAAGGTCAACACCGTCAATCAAATCTAATGGGTCAAGCACGTTGCCTTTCGACTTCGACATTTTTTGACCTTCGCCATCACGGACTAGACCGTGAACATAGACCGTTTTAAACGGAACTTGTGGCGTACCATCTTCATTTTTCATGAAGTGCATCGTAAACATAATCATACGAGCAACCCAGAAGAAGATGATGTCAAAACCAGTCACCAATACATCCGTTGGGTGGAAGGTATTGAGGAAATAGTTTTCCGCATCTTTCTTGGCATCGCCAGTCCAACCTAAAGTTGAGAACGTCCATAGCGCAGAAGAGAACCATGTGTCGAGTACGTCTTCGTCTTGGCTAAGCGCAACATCAGCAGGGATGTTATTTTTGGTACGTACTTCAGCTTCGTCACGACCGACATAGATGTTACCTTCAGCATCGTACCAAGCTGGGATACGGTGACCCCACCAAAGTTGACGAGAGATACACCAGTCTTGGATGTTGTTCATCCACGCCATGTACATGTTGCTGTATTGCTCAGGCACGAACTTGATGCGACCGTCTTGAACCGCTTCAATGGCAGGTTGAGCCAATGGTGCAATTTTCACATACCATTGATCGGTCAATAATGGCTCAACGATTACGCCTGAACGGTCACCGCGAGGTGGTTTAAGCGTATAAGGTTGGATTTGATCTAACCAGCCTTCAGCTTCGGCTTGTTCAACCAGTTTTTTACGTGCTTCAAAACGCTCTAAACCAATATAGTCCGCAGGCGCAGGGATGGTTTTAGAAATTTGCTCACCCGCTTTGGCGATGTATTCAAACTCAGCCAATATTTCTGCATTTTTGTTGAAGATATTGATGATCGGCAATTCACAACGCTTACCAACTTCATAGTCGTTAAAGTCATGAGCAGGCGTGATTTTCACACAGCCTGTACCGAATTCTTTATCGACATATTCGTCTTTCACGATTGGAACAGCACGACCTGTAATTGGCAGGATAATGTTCTGACCCACAAGGTGCGTATAGCGTTCATCATCCAGTGCCACAGCAACCGCAGTATCACCGAGCAATGTTTCAGGGCGTGTGGTCGCTACAACGATGTGGTCTTTACCATCATGGGTACGTAGGTTTTTATCTTCAAAGAAATATTTGAAGTGCCACAATGAACCTGCTTCTTCTTTATCTGACTCAACTTCGAGGTCAGAAAGCGCCGTTTGTAATTTTGGATCCCAGTTCACCAAACGTTTGCCACGGTAAATCAAACCGTCTTCGTGCAGTTTAACGAACACTTCTTTGACCGCATTCGATAGACCTTCATCCATGGTAAAGCGTTCACGCGACCAGTCCACTGAAGAACCTAGTCGACGGATTTGACGAGTAATCGTGCCGCCTGATTGTTCTTTCCATTCCCAAACTTTTTCAATGAATTTTTCACGGCCGAGGTCATGACGGCTGACACCCTGAGCGCCCAATTGACGTTCAACCACCATTTGCGTTGCAATACCCGCATGGTCTGTACCTGGCTGCCATAAGGTATTTTTACCTGACATGCGGTTGTAGCGAGTTAACGCATCCATAATGGCATTGTTAAAACCATGACCCATGTGCAAGCTACCGGTGACGTTTGGTGGCGGAATCATGATACAAAATGACTCACCTTTTTCAGAGGGCTTAAAATAGCCACGCTCTTCCCAAGTTTGGTACCATTTTTTCTCGATCTCGGTTGGATCGTAAGTTGTAGCAATATTTTGCGCTGAATCAGTCATAGTTCAAACAGTTCAAAAGTAGATAAAAAATTGCATCTATTGTAGCAAAGAAATCGTAAATGGGGGCATGTAAAGCAAATGCGTTGATCTAGCAATTGCGACATGAAGCAGAGCGCTTTATGATGTGTTTACACCTAGAGTGCGCATTGTTCGCAGTAAAAATCAAAAAAAAAGGGGGATCACGATGACTTATCAAATTTCTTTAAAATTAAAACCCGAAACTCACCAGCGCTTTACCCATATTCATCAACAGCTCAATGCTGGCGAAAGCCAAAATTTAGCAAAACCACTCGGTGAAGTTCTAGCAGATATTTCGTGTGAAGTAATTGATCAGGTCTTTGGGGATTTAGCCCGACTCTCAACTTCGGGCGATGGAGAGTCGGAAAAAGTCATCAAGCAGATTGTGGATACGATGCGTAAGTACATGCCGTGGTCGGTCTCCTTTTTTTCTAATGATCGCCTAACGCCTATGGTGAATTATTTAGATCGTATGATGTACGATGCTGAAGGAACCCATTTTCTAAGTTATCCTGTCGAAAAGACTTTGGTGAATGAGCTTTTGGGTTGTGCGGACCAGATGGATAAAGGCAATAATCAATATGTATCACCTGCTTTAAAAGCATTTACTCAAATTGTGGATCAGGGGGTGACCAGTTTGATCCGTGAACCGAAGAAAATGTTGAAATTTAATGTAGTGGTGGATAAAACACTCAATGGGGTGATTAGCTTTACCACTCAATTGGGTTATAAACGCTTTGACAAATTAGGTCGTATTTATGATGCGCAGATGATGAGTCAATATTTTGATCATTTTCTAACTTTTTTAAATGATCAACCTACAAATAAAACTTCGGTATGAGGCAATAAGGACATGGCACAGTTAAACAGTTTAGATGCGAAAGTGGTGTGGATTACAGGAGCATCTTCAGGGTTAGGGGAAGCACTGGCTAAAGAATGTGCCTTACAGGGGGCTGAGGTCGTACTCACGGCAAGACGTTTGGATGAACTCGAAAAAGTCCGTGTAGGGCTGCTTAATCCAGATCAACACATTTCTATTTGTGCCGACATTACCGATGAGACGCAGGTCCGTCACGCCTATGAGCAAGTGCTCCAGAAAAAAGGTCGGATTGACTGGCTGATTAATAATGCCGGTTTAAGTCAACGTGCCTTGATTGCCGACACGACTATGCAAACTGAACGCGCAATTATGGAAGTCGATTATTTCTCGCAAGTGTTTTTAACCAAAACAGTTCTGCCGACATTCTTAGCACAAAAATCAGGTCGTATTGCCTTTGTGTCAAGTGTGGCGGGTTTATTGGGGACGCAGTATCGTGCCAGTTATTCAGCGGCCAAGGCTGCTATTCACATGTGGGCAAATAGCCTACGTGCCGAAGTGGCCAATGAAGGTGTAGATGTTTCGGTGATTTTCCCAGGTTTTGTTAAAACCAATGTCTCGTTTAATGCTTTAAATGGCGCAGGTAAACCGCAAGGTCATCAAGATGAAGCGATTGAAAATGGTTTAGAACCGGATATTTTTGCGCAAACCGTAGTAAGTGCTTTGCTCAAAGGTGAAGAATACATCGTAGTCGGTGGACGTAAGGAGAAAATGGGTGTTCTTGTGTCTCGTTTATCACCTAAAACATTGTATAAAATGATTCGTAAGATGAAAGTGAAGTAAAGTGAAACGGGCAGGGAGAAATATGTTCCCTGCCCGTTGAATTGATGTTTTCTTATGGATATAGTTTGGGATCGGACTTTTACTTACTGATTTTATTTAAATAATTTAAAAATAATTCCGCATTTTTCCCACGCACTTGCCAAGACATACAACGCACGCCACCGCCCATATGACAGACATTAGCAGACTGTACTGGAATCACGGTACGTTTGGTAACGCTACGAATTTGCTTTAAAGCGATAGCATCCTCTTTAATGCCAAATTGCGGGAAGTAAATTCGCTCAGGTGTGACCAGCATGTTGGTGTATAAGCCACATGCAGAACCAAACTTTTCATCATAAATCTCACTGCCATCATAAGGAGTGATGATTTCACGAATTTTTACATTGGGAATGCCGCGTTTTAGATCTGCTTTAAGCTGCTTGGCATAGTCGGGATCTTCAGGGTAGGAGTTAATCACCAAGGTGTTTTGGTCGACAAAACTGACCACACCGTCCGCATGTTCCAAGCCGCCTTGTTCATCGGCTTCAATGAATGCAATTTGTTTGGCTCCTGTCAGTGCCATGAGTTTCTTACGCGCTTCGTTTTCGGTTAGCTTGTTATCTGCTAGAAACTTGGTGCTGAGGACGACATTGCCATACCCATCTTCCACCCAATTACCACCATCATTCAACAGTTTGGTCTGAGTAAACTGTAAGCCTGCTTTTTGACTGTAGTATTTAAATTCATCCTGCACTTCATCTGAAATAGCCTGCCCCTTTTTAGCCCCACCTTGTCCTGCGGCCGTGTAGCGGAACATGACGGGTTGAGCTGGATTGGCGCTGGTGAAGTCACGCATCCAAATGTCATGCATCGGTGCGATTGCTACATGCTTTTTTCCCAAAGCTTTGACATAGTCGGGGTAGAGCTGTTTGTCTGTCAGAACAACGACATTGTCTCCGTTTTTAATAATTTTTTTTGCATAATCGACGTGGAAATCAAAAATATCATCAATCATTTTTGCATAGTAAGCATCATTACTTTGAGGGGATGCCAGTACAATTAATTCAGCTTTGGCTACAAGTGGGATCATGCTGAGTACAGCCATACTTATTTTTAGTGCTAAAGATTTCATTATTTGTGACCTATTTACAGTGTAGGTGAAGTCCATTTTTATTTTGTTCAGTGTAGAGAATTATGCTCTAGCGAGCAATCTAGCATCAAGCTGTACGATAGAAGGTGACCGAGCATGAGCGATTTTGTGCACTCATGCTGTTTGAGTTTAGTGAATGGTGGATTGGTTCATAGTCGCTGTTTAAGGAATTTGAATGGCGGTCCCATAAGCAAAGACTTCGACCATACCGCCTTGCATCCCCATTTCTGTAGTCGCCAGTCGAATACAAGCGATGTGTGTTGCGCCGTGCTTTTCTGCTTCAAGCTTAAGTCGGACAATAGCTTCACGACGGGCACGATCTACCACACTTTCATAACTGGTCAGCCGACCGCCCAAAAAGTTTTGCACAGTGGCCAGTACGTATTTGAAGTAATCATGTGAAATCACCACATTGCTACTGATCATGTGTCCAGACTGTGCAAAATTCACTTTGCGCAGATTACCCACAGTGATGTAGGCAAGTCGCTTTTCATTCTGTTCAAGTTCCGCCAAATGTTTGCGTTCGTTATAACGACCAAAACCAAAACCGACGCTAAACAGCACCGCAAAAATCAGCAGTTGGAAAATTAAGCTTTCCATCGTTTAGGCCTGCTTTGGAAAAGGGTCAGGGAGATGGTTGTTTAACGGTGTGACACGGACGGCAGTGCCATACACAAATAATTCTGATGCACCTTGGGCAATATTTGAAGTTGAAAAACGAATTCCTACGATGGCATTTGCACCTAGGCCTTGTGCTTTTGCAATCATACGATTCATAGCTTCTTGGCGTGATTCTTCTAAAAGTTCAGTATAGGCCGTGAGTTCACCCCCGACGATATTTTTCAGGCCTGCCAGAAAATCGCGTCCGACATGTTTACTCCGAACTGTACTCCCATAAACCACGTCCAGTTGCTGAGAAATCGTATGTCCAGGTACAGACTCAAGGTTACTTAAAAGCATAATGTCCATTATTTAAAAGTGAGTATTGTCTTTGAAGATAGGAAAAAGCCGATGAAAAAGCAATAAAAAAGCCCACCGAAGTGAGCTTTTCATACCGCAAGCGTTAGTTTGCAGTTTTGTTATATTTTACATCTGAAGAAGAGGGCTGTTTCGCCACTTGATCAGCTGTATTGGCTTTCACACCACCACCAAGCGTTTTATACACTTCAACTTGGTTATTTAAGTTTGCTTGTTCAAGCAATAACAGACCTTGTTCCGCCGAGTACGAAGTACGCTGAGCATCGAGTACTGTTAAGTAGTTGTCGATCCCTGCACGGAAGCGTGCTGTTGACAGCTTATAGGTGGTATTGGTGGCATCCACAAGACGACGTTGTGCAGATAGACGATCACCAATATTTTCACGTACAGCTAATGCATCATTCACTTCACGGAAAGCCGTTTGAATGGTTTTTTCATAATCTGACAACGCAATTTTTTGGTCAGTTTCTGAAATCTTCACATTGGCACGACGTGTACCCCAGTCAAAGATAGGGATATCTAAGCTTGGGCCAAGTGACCAAACGAAGGCACCTGATTTAAACAAGTCGCTTAAATCTGTCGATGCATAACCTGCTGTACCTGTTAAGCTAATTGTTGGGAATAATTGTGCTTTTGCCGCACCAATATTGGCACCTGCAGCAGACAATTGATACTCAGCAGAGCGAACATCAGGACGGTTATTCAACAAGTCACTTGGTAATCCAGCAGTTAAAGCTGTACTTTGAGTAATGCGTTTAACTGGTTGCGGTGCCAATAAGTTAGCTGGTACAGCCTGACCCACCAACAAGTTCAATAAATTCTGCGCTTGGGCCACTTGAGTCTTGTAGTTGGCAACATCATTACGTGCAGTTTCAACTGAAATTTGCGCTTGACGAACGGGAACTTCACTGTCGATACCAACATCAAAACGTTTTTTGTTCAGATTGTATGACTCAAGCTGTGCTTTAAGCGTTTGATCTGCCAGTTTTAAGTTAGCATTGGCAAATGAATAGCTGAGCCATGCTTGCGCAACTTGACCAATCAACGAAATTTGTGTTGCATCACGCGCACTTTGGGTCGCTAAATAGCTGTCCAAAGCATTGTCTTTTAAGCTACGTACACGCCCCCAAAAGTCTAACTCATAAGCGGTGACACCAAGGCCAACATTATAGGTTGTGACTGGCTTAGTCGTACTTAACGTATCTTGACGAAGCACACTACCACTTGCCCCAATAGTGGGTAGTTGGTTGTTTTCAGTAATTTGATACGCTTGTTGTGCACGTTGAATATTTAAAGTTGCAGTGCGTAGGTCACGGTTATTGGCCAAAGCCATTTCAATGACTTGTACCAATCGTGCATCAGCAAAAAAATCTTTATAACCTTGCTCAGCAATAGACGGTCCTGTAGCTGAACCAATATATCCTGTTGGGATATCCGCTTGAACGACGGGTTCTGGACCACGCATGCTTTGACATGCAGTCAAAGCAAGCGCAAGTGCAGATACCGCAATGCTACGACCTGAAATAGACCATACTTTTTGCATCACGATGTTTGCTCCTGATTATTTTGTTTCTTCGGTTTGTATTTGAAAATGCTGCGAATCCAAACAAAGAATACTGGAATGAAGAAAATACCCAAAAGTGTAGAACTAATTACACCACCAAGTACACCATAACCGACAGAGTGTTGACTACCTGCACCTGCACCTGCTGAAAGGGCAAGAGGGAGTACACCAAAACCGAAGGCAAGGGTGGTCATAATGATTGGGCGTAAACGCATTTTTGCAGCATGAAGGGTTGCATCAAATAAGTCTTCACCTTTTTCTTGCAACTCTTTTGCAAACTCTACAATCAAGATTGCATTTTTCGCAGAAAGACCAATTACGGCAACAATTGCGACTTGGAAGTAGATGTTAAATGACAGGTTTGGATCGCCTTTGATGATCATACCTAACCACGTTAAAGTAAATGCACCAATAATACCAAGTGGTACAACCAGCAATACTGAAACAGGGATAGACCAACTTTCATATAAAGCTGAAAGACAAAGGAATACGATCAACATTGAAAGAATGAGTAATGGTCCTGTTTGACTACCAGAATCACGTTCTTCTAAAGATAAACCCGTCCATTCATAGTCGAAGCCATCTAAGCCCATTGACGGTAACTTGCCAATAATTTCTTCCATTGCAATCATGGCATCACCCGAACTAACGCCTGGTGCAGGAGTACCTTGGATGTTGACTGATGATACGCCGTTATAACGCTCTAGACGTGGGGAACCATAAGTCCATTCGCCTGTTGCAAATGCTGAGAATGGAACCATTGTGCCGCTACTATTACGTACGTACCACTTGTTCAAGTCTTCAGGCATCATACGTGCATTTGCTTCGCCTTGCACATAGACTTTTTTCACACGACCACGGTCTACGAAGTCATTAATATACGAACCACCCCAAGCGATACTCATGGTTGTATTGATATCAGCAATACTTACACCCATTGCGCCTGCTTGTGCTTGGTCAATACTAATTTGATACTGAGGCGTATCTTCTTGACCATTTGGACGCACACCTGCAAGGCGTTTATCCTGTGCTGCCATACCTAGAATCGCATTACGTGCAGCAATCAGTTTTTCATGACCTTGACCACTCGCATCTTTTAATTGGATGTCAAAACCAGCAGATACACCTAATTCAGGCATTGCAGGTAACTGTAATGGCATGATGTAAGAGGCATCTTTCACGATCATATTCAATGCCATACCACGTTGGATGATGGCACCAATTTGTGATTCAGGTGAGGTACGCTCACTCCAGTCCTTCAGCTTGATAAACGCAAGACCTGCGTTTTGACCAACACCTGTGAATGAGAAACCAGAAACAGTAAAGATGGACTCTACATGTTCTTTTTCTTTATTCATGAAATAGTCTGTCATTGTGGTGATGACTTTATCGGTACGTTCAAGGCTTGCACTTGGTGGAAGCTGTACGAGTGTCATTACCACACCTTGGTCTTCGTCAGGCAAGAATGATGATGGTAAAGCTTTATATAGGCCAACTAAGCCTGCAATCACCAGTAAATAAACCACACCAGAAAATACTTTATGATGGGTCATACGGTTGACACCACCTTGGTATTTTACGGATAGCTTTTCAAAGCTGTTGTTAAACCAACGGAAGAAACGCGCAAAAATATTATTACTTTCTGGTTTGTTTGCATCATGTTGTTTTAACAAGGTTGCACATAAGGCAGGGGTGAATGTTAATGCGACGATCAATGACAGAATCATTGCTGTCACAAGTGTAATCGAGAACTGACGGTAAATAACACCAGTAGTACCACCGAAGAAAGCCATCGGTACGAATACGGCTGTTAACACACTGGTAATACCGACTAAGGCACCAGAAATCTGTTGCATTGACTTTTCAGTGGCAACAACAGGGTCGAGATGCTCTTCTTGCATGACACGTTCGACGTTTTCCACCACAACAATCGCATCATCGACCAGAAGACCAATCGCTAAGACCATTGCAAACATGGTGAGTGTGTTGATGGAGAAACCGAAAATGTTAATGACAGCAAAGGTACCCAATACAACCACAGGAACAGCAAGTGTTGGGATAATCGTTGCACGCCAGTTCTGTAGGAACAAGAACATGACAATGAACACCAAAATTATGGCTTCAATTAAAGTGTGAACCACACTTTCAATCGAAAGCTTAATAAATGGAGTTGTGTCATAAGCCAGTTTATCTTTTAAACCATCTGGATAGTTCTTACGAAGTTCACTGAGGCGCTTTTCTACAGCTGCTGCTGTATCTAGTGCATTTGCACCAGTTGCCAGTTTAATCGCTACACCACCAGCAGGTTTGCCATTGAATTTAGAGTCAAATTGATAGTTATCTGAACCAAGTTCAACACGTGCAACATCAGATAAGCGCACTTGAGCGCCAGATGCTGTATTTTTGAGGAAAATATTTCTAAATTGCTCAGGGGTCTGCAACATACTTTGCGCATTGACCGTAGCATTCAGAACTTGTCCCTGAATTGATGGAGCACCACCGAGTTGACCCACAGCAACTTGTGAGTTCTGCGCATTAATGGCAGTTGCAATATCACTTGGTGTAACTTGCAGACTGGTCATTTTCGCTGGATCAAGCCAAATACGCATCGCGTATGAACCACCAAAAACTTGTACTTCACCCACCCCAGCAACACGACTGAGCGGTTCGGAAATGTTGGAGTTTACATAGTCTTTAATGTCAGATGCAGAAAGGCTTTCATCTGGAGAATAGAATGCCACAACTTGCATAAAGCTTGCGCCAGATTTGGTGACTTTGACACCTTGGCGTTGCACATCTTCAGGTAAGAGTGCAGTTGCAGATTGTAGCTTGTTCTGTACTTGAACTTGTGCAATGTCTGGATCAATGCCTTGCTCAAAGTTCAAGTTAATAGATGCCTGACCATTGCCAGCACTGTTAGAAGAGATATAACGTAAGCCATCTAGACCATTCATTTGTTGTTCAATGATCTGAGTCACGGTATTTTCAACCGTTTGTGCAGAAGCACCTGGGTACGTTGCAGAAATTGTCACCGTGGGCGGTGCAATCGTCGGATACTGGGCAACTGGCATATTGGTTAGCGTAATAACACCCGCCAACATAATCACCAGTGCAATCACCCACGCAAAAATGGGGCGATGAATAAAAAATTGAGCCATTCAGTCTACCCCTTATGTGTTTGAAGTAGCTTTTTGTTCTGTTTTCGCACCAGCTTCTGTCTTTTTAGCCTCAGTTGTTGGAGCTTGAGGCGCTGCTGCTTGAGGTTGATACGGTTTCGTAACAACTTTTTGTTCAGCTTTAACTTTCGCTATACCGTCAACAATAACTTTTTCACCTGTTTTAAGACCTTGAGTCACAATCCAGTTTTGGCCTTGAATGCCAGATGTGGTGATTGGGCGAGACTCAACAACACCTTTGTCATTCACAATCATCGCGATGGCTTGACCAGTAGGTGTACGTGTCACAGCAATTTGTGGCACTAAAATCGCATTTGGGATCACCCCTTGCACGATTTGAGCGTTGGCAAACATACCAGGAAGTAATAAGTGATTTGGGTTCGGGAACACTGCACGGATGGTTACAGTCCCTGTATCTGGATTGACACTTGCATCAGAGAACGCTAAACGTCCTTCGACTGGGTACTCACTTCCATCTTCTAGTTTAAGTTTTACGCGAGTGTTATTACTGCTGTCTAAACTACCTTTGCTTAGTTGTTGGCGTAAGCGTAGAAGTTCAGAACTTGACTGGTTGATATCAACATAGATTGGGTCTAAACGCTGAATCGTCACCAAAGGGTCAGTTTGATTTGCTGTAACCAATGCGCCTGCTGTAACTGTTGAACGGTTCGTTTGACCTGAAATAGGTGAACGAATGGTTGAGTAGCCTAAATCTACTTCAGCATTTTTAACTTGTGCACGTGCAGCAGCGACTTGTGCTTCTGCAACATTCACTTGACCGACTAAGTCATCATAATCTTGTTTCGCAACAGCATTGCTTGAAACCAGTTGTTGATAACGATTGAGTTTGGTTTTAAGTGAGCTTAGATTTGCTTCTTGTTGTAATAATGCTGCTTTGGCATTATCAAATGTTGCGCGATTAGTACGAGAATCAAGTTCATAAAGTGCCTGTCCTTCACGTACATAGCTGCCTTCCGCAAACAAACGTTTTAGAATAATTCCACTCGTTTGTGGGCGAACTTCAGAGACTTCAAATGCCGTGGTTCTGCCAGATAACTCTACAGATTGTTCTACATTTTGCGGTTGTGCAACAATGACACCGACTTCAGTAGGTGGTATTTGTTGAGAAGCGCCTGCTTGCTGCGCATCCTTTGGGTCTTTGCTACAACCAACAAGTGCAATACTCGTTGCTAATGCGCAAGCGGTAAGGGCTGGGGCCCAAAGCTTTGCCGACATCATTGTTCCACCTCGATTAGATTTTTATCTAAAAATAATTTGTATTTGATTGGTTGTATCTGCCATACATAATGTAGAGCAGTGAAATCCATATAATACTGATACTCCATCCCGCAAGGACATCGGACGGGAAATGTACCCCAAGATAGACTCTTGAAATTCCCATCATCAGCATCCATAAAAGAGCAATGCAGACAATAAAACGATGTGCAGGAAATGGGCGACTTAAGAAAATGGCAAGACACGCCAAAGTGGCAGCATACATACTGTGCGCACTTGGAAAGGAAGCACCATAGCTCGTCACTAGGTGAAACATTTCTGGTGGGCGTGGTCTTGAAATTAAAAATTTAAGTAGCCAAACAGAAGCAATGCTTCCAACTACGCCTAAACCTATAAAAATGACATCTTTATACTTTTTATACCATGCACGATGGAAACACCATAGACAGGTTAAAAATAATACAAATGGCATGCCGCCGAGTGCAGATAAAAGTATTGCAAACTTATTTATAGGCTCAGTTCTCAACGTACTGAAATTTTCAACTATTGTTAAATCTAGCGATGTTAATGGTTGAAAAAATAATACTAATATGCTGATTATAAATAGAATAATACCGATAAAAAGCAACAAATAAGGCATGCTAAAACTCGTGTCATTTGAACCGATTTGAGCGCGGTTATTTACTGGGTTAAAGTGTACTCATCAGTACACTTTAATTCAAGTGTTGATTAATAATGCATAAAATTTTGTTCATAGTCTAACAAGTGCTCAAAATGGGTACAAAATCATTTTGTATGGTGTTTTGTACTGTTTGAACTTTCTTCAACTTCAAGTGGTACTTTTGGGGGCCAAAAGAAATCACTTGGGCGAGTCAGAAAATGGGTGAGTACCAATTTTGCTAAAGGTTTCCATTGTTCAAAACGAACTCGACGTGCACGTAAAGCCACAATAATAGTCAAGGTAAAACTGACGAATAAGTTTGTTAGACCAATGCACAATACCCCAAGGAAAGATACAATAATCAAGCCAATTTCAGGACTGCCATTAATATTCATTAGCCCTTGAATAAAGTTTGCTGAAGCAAAGGCAATGTGTCGAATATCTAAAGGTAACCCCAAAATGTAGCCAATGGTTCCCATACTTCCTAGCATAATCCCGAATAAGAAATTACCTGCCAACGCACCTAAGTTACGTTCTATATAACCTGCAAATTTATCGAGCCGTTCTTGTCGCATGATGGTTTTGAGACGGGGGTGTGCTTTTAAGCGAGGACCAACTTTGCGGTAGACGGCCATATTATCGAAATAGCCCGCCAGCAGACCTGACAAAAATAAACATACGCCAGCAATAGCAGCATGGGGAATGGCTAAAGAGGTAAATGGATTCAGGTCGTGTAGTGCTTTGCTGGCTTTTGCATGTGTCATCAGAGGTTCGTGTAGCCCCGTTGCCCAAGCCCATGCAATAAAGGCTGCAACGGGTATGGCAATCGAGATATTACCCAAAATAGCAATGAACTGGGTACGGATAATATTGATAATCAATGCTGCTAATTCAGCAATTTGCGCGGTTTTAGAACCTTTGCGGTGTTGTACTGTTGCTGCAAGGGCTGCAGCAGTCATCGCGGGTTGTTTAGTCGCTACAGTAAAGTGCAAGACATGAATCAGCATAAAACCTAGTGAGTAATTCATACTGTAAATAAAGGCTTGCATGAGTGGTGCCATGACCATACGTGCCGACAAGGTTTTGAGCGTTGCCATAATGGCAATAATAACCCCTGCACCTGCTGCCGATTTGTACATGGCCAAAAAGCCTTGTTTGTCTGTACTTACATAGTGTTCACCTGTTTTACTGGCATTTTCAGTTACCTGTAACGCAATGAGTTCACTGTTGGTAGTGAGTAGAGAACGAACACTGCGTTCGCTATAAATTGCAGCGGTAATATCGACCAGAAGGTTGCTAATGGCTTTATAGTGCGCTTCACCTTCTTCTACAATCAAATTGAGCAACAGTTCAACGCGGTCTAAGCACTGTTCTAATAAGGATATGAGATAAGTTAGGCTCACACTTACCCCAATGCGTTTGGTTGAGCGACGAATTTTTAGAACTACATCACGACACTGCTCAATCATAACCAATGCCTGAGATGCATCGGGTGGTGCAACCACACTGGAAACATCGGCGTCGTGATGAGCTTTTTTATACTGTTGAATGAATTCGATCATTTCGCGATTCTGAACTAAGAAAGGCGATTCATATTCAGTCAGTTCAGGATGTGCATTAATAAATTCAGGATATAAACCAATACCACTAATCCGATAAGACAGCACCGTGATGGCTTTAATCACTTCACTGCGAATTTTGACTTTTTCTTTTTGATTGGCATGGCCATGATTGAGCAGGTTCAGCAGTTGTAGCCAGTCACTGTCTTTGATGTTATCAAGCCAATATTTATCACTTCGGTTGGGGAAAACACGACGGACTAAATCTTGCAACTGCGTCTCGTCGTTAATCAGCGGTAAAAAATGTGCGCCTAAACGCTGCGACAATTGATTCCAAAAACCATCTAAAGACAAAATGCCAGTATCGGCATACAGACTGGTTTGTTTGTATTGGGAAATCAGGCCTAAGATGAAGCTTTGCAATGTTGAGCCTGCATCAGGCGTAATCAACAAAGCATGAATTAATGCTTGTATTTTTTGATGAATTTCATCAGTTTGATATGAGTCAGTAGGGCGAATACGTTCCACCAACTCAATTAAAAGTTGGTCATTTAAAGCAACTTGAGGATGCTCAAGTTGCTGCTGCATTTGAGAGAAAAGATCATTAAATTGTATATGCATAAGCAAGTTAAAAACGTTCTAAGGCATGATTTGTTATTGAATTCGATGCAAAGCCAGTTGGGTTAGATTAACCAAAGCTTGACGATATTGGCTTTCAGGTAAAGCCTGTAAAGCGTCTAAAGCAGCTTCGGTTTCTTCGTGCGCACGCTGACGACAATAGTCCAGTGCACCAGAATTGTTCACAATTGCAATGACTTGTTCAAGATCTGCCGTTCCACCTGTGGCAATACTTCTACGAACGACATCATGCTCTGCGCCCGTTGTGTTTTTCAATGCTGAGATTAAAGGTAAAGTTGGTTTACCTTCCATCAAATCATCACCAATATTTTTACCTAATGTTTCAGCATCTGAGGTGTAATCTAAAATATCATCAATAATTTGGAAGGCATTGCCGAAGTGACCTGCGAATAAACGCAGTGCTTCTCGATACTGTGGCGTACCTGAAAGAATAGCAGCACCTTCAGTTGCCAGTTCAAATAAACGTGACGTTTTACCGTGAATAATATCTAAATAAGTTTGTTCTGTGGTTTCAGGCTGATGTTGGGCTTGAAGCTGTAGTACTTCACCTTCCGCAATTTCACAGGTTCCTGTAGAAAAATCTTTGAGTAAAGTCATGTCGCCCAAATCGACCAACAGATCAAAGGCACGTGAAATGAGGAAGTCACCGACCAGAACTGCAGTCTGATTGTTCCAAGTCGCGTTCGCTGTTGGTCGACCACGACGTAAACCAGACTCGTCCACTACATCGTCATGAACTAGAGTTGCGGTATGAAGCATTTCAATGATTGCAGCAAGTTTACGTTGACGTTCTAAATCTTCTGCACCACAGGCTTTTGCTGCTAATAAACACATAATTGGACGCATGCGTTTACCACCTGCTTCAACCACATGTTTACTCACTGCCATGACTAGAGCCACTTTAGAGGTAATTCCTTCATTAATAAATGTGTCCATCATGGCAAAGTCTTGAGCTACTGGGGCGAGAATATCTTGCTTAAAATCGACGGTCATTTGAAGAGAAGCCTCATCTATATAAAGTGATAAAAATCAGCAATACAATTATGGTTTAAAATAAGGACACATGTCTAAATCATTCATTTCAATCATAAATAAGGCTAGCATTGTGCGAGGCTATATTTTAGAAAGACAGTTCCTTATTTCCCCGATGTATAAGCGTACCGTATTTGTACGTCTATTTATACCTTCGAATCAATTCCTTCATACTATAGCGAATTGATTTTAAAAATCTATTTCATTGTAAGCAAACTCTAGCCAGAGTTGAACTGTAATTTGTTGATTGAGTTTTTCCCGATTATTAAATAATCGTTAATTTAGTCGAATAAGTTTGGCAAATCTCTTGTTGTTTGATCAAATATCACTTAAAATCCTTGCCCTTGATTAACCCCAGTGGCGTTCGTATTAAGATCGGTATATTCCTTTATCGGCACGACGACACGGGCATGTTTGGAGTACATTATGTACGCAGTAATCCAAAGCGGTGGTAAACAGCACCGTGTTGTAGAGGGTGAAACCCTTAAAGTTGAATTGTTGAAAGCTGAAACTGGCGCAACTATTACGTTTGATGACGTACTAATGCTAGTAAATGGCGACAGCATTCAAATCGGTGCTCCAGTTGTTGCTGGTGCGACTGTAACTGCTGAAGTAGTTAGCCATGGTCGTCACGACAAAATCCGTATTGTAAAAATGCGTCGTCGTAAACACTACCGTAAACAACAAGGTCACCGTCAATGGTTCACTGAGTTGAAAATTACAGCTATTTCAGGCTAATCACGAGGAGTAATGAGACATGGCAACTAAAAAAGCCGGTGGTTCGACTAAGAACGGTCGTGATTCGAACCCTAAAATGCTTGGTGTTAAAGTTTACGGTGGTCAAACTGTAACTGCTGGTAACATCATCGTTCGTCAACGTGGTACAGAATTCCACGCTGGTACAAACGTAGGTATGGGCCGTGACCATACTTTGTTTGCTACTGCTGATGGCGTAGTTAAATTCGAAGTGAAAGGTCAATTTGGCCGTCGCTACGTAACTGTTGAAGCGTAAGTTTTAATAGTAAAAAAGCCCACAATTTAGTGGGCTTTTTTTTGTCTTTTAATAACAAGGATCTGTTCTTTACTTCTGCTTTCCTGTAATTTAAGTCTCAAAATCACAGTAAATAGTGATGTGTATCACATAGAATAAGCGTGTAATAGAACTGTAAAACTAGAAGAAAAGGCAGATAGATATGGACAGAATAGATAAAAATGTCTGGCCTGATTCAGGCAGCCATATGGCAGAAACTCTTGGGCATAAGTTCAAACAAGAGCAAAGCCATATCAGTGCCGCAGTAAAAGACATTATTCAGCGACGTTGTTTTTTATTTCATCATGATTTTCATCGAGAAAAATTCACTTTAAAAGCAGTTTTGTTGGGTGCGATGCTCATTACAGCACATGGTGTGTGGGCTGGTGGGAGTGAAAATAATTGCTATTTTAAGAATGACTATTGTGGTGGTCAGGTTGGACCTGCTGGGCCTGCGGGTGCAGATGGTCAAGATGGAGATAGTGCCTATCAAATTGCTTTAAATAATGGATTTGTAGGAACTGAGCAAGAATGGTTATTAAGCTTGCAAGGAGCGGATGGTATAGATGGTCTTAATGGTAAAGATGGTATCAATGGGGCTGACGGTCTAGATGGACAAAATGGTGCAAGCGCTTATCAAGTTGCAGTCAATAATGGATTTGAAGGTAGTGAAACACAATGGCTTGAAAGTCTACAGGGTGATACAGGAGCTACAGGCGCACAAGGTATCCAAGGTGTGAAAGGTGATACTGGGGCAACAGGCGCAACTGGAGCGCAAGGTGAACAGGGTCTCCAAGGCTTACAGGGCGAACAAGGCCTCCAAGGCTTACAGGGTGAACAAGGCATCCAAGGTGTGAAAGGAGATACTGGGGCAACAGGCGCGACTGGGATGCAAGGTGAACAGGGTCTTCAGGGCTTACAGGGCGAACAAGGTATCCAAGGTGTGAAAGGTGACACTGGTGCAACTGGGATGCAAGGTGAACAGGGTCTCCAAGGCTTACAGGGTGAACAAGGCATCCAAGGTGTGAAAGGTGACACTGGTGCAACAGGTGTGACTGGGATGCAAGGTGTGAAAGGAGATACTGGTACAACAGGCGCAATGGGTTACAGTGCTTACCAAGTTGCGCAAGTAAATGGTTTTGATGGCACAATTACCGAGTGGCTTGCCAGCTTAAAAGGTGATACAGGTAACACGGGTATGACTGGTGCTTCGGGGTTTAGTGCCTATCAAGTTGCTGTTGGGGATGGTTTTGATGGAACTGTAACCCAATGGTTGGCTAGCCTTAAAGGTGCAGATGGCACAAATGGCATAACAAAAGAGGTGATGGATGCAGCGGATACCTACATCCTTAATGAAGCAAAAACCTATGTGAACCAAGTCGGGGAGCAAACTCTCAATCAAGCGAATGCATATACTGATAGTCGTGTAAATGCTTTGAATCGAGACATGCGAAAACTTGAGGACCGAACCTATGCAGCAGTTGCATCAAGTATTGCGATAGCATCTTTACCGCAACCGACAGATGCAGGTTACAATATGTTGAGTGCTGGTGTGGGGACTTGGGAAGGTGAACAAGGCTATGCTTTCGGTCTTAGTGGTGTGACCGAAAACAATAAATATGTGTACAAAGTCGCAGTGACAACCAATAGTGAAGGTGACTTCGGCGCAGGTGCTGCAATTGGTTGGCAATGGAAATAACAATGATTGATCTTGATTTAAGCTAAAAAGCCTCTGCTTATTCAGAGGCTTTTTAATGTCTAAAATACAACTAAGTTCTCCATCATGATGGATATTTCACAACACTAAGCACCAATAAATATACAAATCTTCTTATATTCTCAATTATTAGCCATAAAATTTGATTTAAGATAGCTCATCTAACAAATTGCGGCTGCGCAAATTATAAAAGGTGAAATTATGAAAATGCTTCGTAAGACTTTATGTGCGATGACAGTAGGCGTGGTAGCGCTGGGCCCTGTTATGAGCAGTACAGTATTTGCAGCTTCGGTTGCAGCATCGGAGCAACAAGCGACGACGAGTTTAGTCAAGCAGTTGAGTGGTATTCAAAGTATCAGCTCTAATTTTGAGCAAACCACTAAAGTGACGAATGCATCTAAGGCGCCGAAGAAACAAGGTTTATCTGCTCAGCACATGAATCAGACCTTTAAAGGGGTGATGAAAGTTGAGCGTCCTGGAAAATTCTATTGGGAAACCACCAGTCCTGCGAAACAAACGATTGTTACCTCGGGTAAAACGGTTTGGATTTATGATCCAGACTTACAGCAAGCAGTTCGTCAGACTTTAGATGAACAGGTGGCGAATACACCTGCACTATTATTGTCAGGGAATACCGAGCAAATCCGTAAGTCGTATCGTATTACTCAACCAAATAAGAGCAAAACCTACTATACCTTATATCCAAAGAGTGATGATGGTGCATTTCAAAGCTTGACGATCAGTTTTGGTGCAAAAAGCGCACCAACGCTAATGATCTTAGAAGACTCTTTGGGGCAAACGACTTATGTGCGGTTTAATAACACTAAAGTCAATGCCAGCATTCCAGCTTCAACCTTTAATTTTACACCGCCTAAAGGCACCGACATTATTGATCAATAATGTTGAACAGTCCGTGAAAACCACCTTTGGGTGGTTTTTTTATCGGATGCAGTCCAGTTACATAACGTGGTGGGAAGTTTTTCCTGTGCTTTGTATAGTCTTTGATAAATGAATATATGACTGAGGAAAAGTAATGACATCACTTCATAACAATAAAATGCGATCAGTCTTTGCTGTGGTGCTATGCGGGGGGTTACTCAGTGCTTGTCAGCCACAAAATGACAGTGCTGCGGCAAAAAGTGAAGAGACCGCTAAGCCAGCTAAAGTTGCACAGAGCTTACCGCTGATTGAGGCAAAAGTTAGACCATTACCATTGGCGCATTCTATTGCTTGTGATGAAGAAGGTTGTACCCAATACCAGTTGTACAGTTTGGAAACCAATGTTCCGTGGATCAATGAGTATTTTGATGAACGGATGAAAAAAGCCAATCCTGTGGCATTTGAAAAAACCAAGCAGTCAGTAAAGCAGCCAGACGAAAGTATGCTTAGTGAAACTTTGTCGGATGTCCGTTATGTGGCGCAGCGTGGCAAATATGCAGATTTTGTTTTGATGGATTATTACTATCCAGCACGTGCGGCGCACGGTATGTATCATAACGAATACATTACTTTAGATTTAGCAACTCGAAAACGGGTTGCACTGAGTGATATTGTGGTGGAGAAGACCGAGTCTAAACTATTAGATGCATTGTATAGTGCCAACAGCATGTGGTTGTCCGAGCATAATATTTCACGCGAGCAATTGAAGCTAACAGACAATTATTATATGAGTGCTAAGGGTATTGTCTTTGTTTATCCCTTATATGAATTAGCCTCTTATGCAGAAGGGATGTCTGAATTGGTTTTACCGTATCCACAAGCCAGCGGCTTAATTAAGTCGGAATATTTACCAAGTTTTGTCGATTATGCCGCTGAGCGAGAAAAAGCGGGTAAAGAAAAGCCATGAAAATTGCTGTAATAAGCCACAGCTAGTGATCGCGTGACTGTATTTTTTGGCTTGAAGCGCTTACACTATAGCCAGTTTTTTTCTTTGCAAAAGATTGGCTATGATCGACCCGAAATTACTCAGAAATAATATTGAGGCTGTAAATTTAGCCTTAGCAAAACGTGGTGTACAACTGAATGTTGAAGAATGGGCATCACTAGAAGCTCGCCGTAAAGAGATTCAATCCAAAACTGAATCTCTTCAGGCAGAACGTAATTCGGGTGCAAAACAAGTTGGCCAAATTAAGAAAGCTGGTGGCGATGCATCTGAAATTATGGCGCGCATGTCAGCAATTGGTGATGAAATCAAAGCGGCGGAAGTGGCTTTGTCTGAATTACAAGCTGAACTTGAAGCGAAATCACTTAGCATTCCAAACTTGCCAGATGAGTCTGTTCCAGAAGGAAAAGACGAAAGTGATAACGTGGAAATCCTCACATGGGGTACGCCACGTACGTTTGACTTCGAAATTAAAGATCACACTGACTTAGGTGAGTGGATGGGCGGTCTTGAGTTTGAAACAGCGACCAAATTGACAGGTTCTCGTTTCAGTGTGCTTAAAGGGCCACTTGCACGTCTACAACGTGCGATTACCCAGTTTATGTTGAATACGCATACCTTGGAAAATGGTTATACCGAAGCGTATGTGCCGTATTTAGTCAATGCTGACTCACTCCGTGGTACAGGCCAATTGCCTAAATTTGAAGAAGATTTGTTCAAATTACAAGGTGAAAAAGAGTATTACCTCATTCCAACTGCGGAAGTGCCTGTAACTAACTTCGTGCGTGATGAAATCATTGATGCAGATCGTTTACCACTGAAATATGCAGCACATACCCCATGTTTCCGTAGTGAAGCGGGTTCGTATGGGCGTGATACACGTGGTTTGATTCGTCAGCACCAATTCGACAAAGTAGAAATGGTGCAAATTGTTAAACCTGAAGACTCAATGCAAGCACTTGAAGAGCTTACAGGTCATGCTGAAGGGATCTTGAAAGCACTAGGTTTGCCATACCGTAAGATCATTCTTTGTGGTGGTGATATGGGCTTTGGTGCAACTAAAACTTACGATCTTGAAGTTTGGGTGCCAAGCCAAAATACGTATCGCGAAATTTCTTCATGTTCAAACATGGGTGACTTCCAAGCGCGTCGTATGAAAGCACGCTATCGTGCAGACCAAAAGAAAACTGAGTTTGTCCATACGCTGAATGGTTCAGGTTTGGCTGTGGGTCGTACTTTACTTGCGGTCATGGAAAACTACCAACGTGCTGATGGTTCGATTGAAATTCCGACCGTGCTTCGTCCATATATGGGCGGTGCTGAGTACATTGACTAATAAAGTCGATGTACTGCACCATTTTGTGCACAATAATTGCTTTAAGACAGTCAGATAAAACTCATTGAGGTCGTGTGTGGATATTTTTCCAATCTCTTTAAAGTTGCAGCAGCAACCTTGTCTGATTGTCGGTGGTGGGCATATTGCTTACCGTAAGGCAGTGTTGTTACATAAAGCAGGCGCGGTGATTCATATCATCGCTCCTGATATTGATGCAAATTTATTGCAACTGGTTGAAGAAAGCCAAGGGCAATATATCCAAGCGCTATATCCTGCGCAGATTCAACTCAATGACTATCGTTTAGTGATTGCTGCAACAGATGATTATGCGGTGAATACTCAAGTCTTTGAGGACTGTGAAGCGCTGAAAATACTGGTCAACAGTGTTGATGATCCACCGCATTGTCGTTTTATGGTTCCTGCCATTGTTGATCGTTCCCCTTTGGTGATTTCAGTTGCCAGCAATGGGACATCTCCTGTTTTATCTCGCCAAATTCGTACCCAGCTTGAAACCAGTATTCCACATGGGATGGGCAAGTTGGCTGAGTTTTCAGGAAAATGGCGTGCAGCGGTGAAAGCGAAAATTTCCAGTCCTGATGAGCGCCGTGTTTTTTGGGAAGACTTATATGCAAGTCCGCTGAAAGAACAGGTTTTTCATGACAACCTTGCTGAAGCAGACCGTTTAATCGAACAAGCGTTGGCAGAGTGGAAAACACCAAAAGGTGAGGTGTATTTGGTGGGAGCAGGTCCTGGTGATCCTGAGCTGCTGACCCTCAAGGCTTTGCGTTTGATGCAACAAGCTGATGTGGTGATCTATGATCGTTTGGTTTCCCCTGCGATTATGGAACTTTGCCGCCGTGATGCAACTAAGATTTATGTGGGTAAAGCGCGATCTAACCATGCTGTGCCACAAGAAGGTATCAATGCCTTGTTGGTGGAATATGCTTCGAAAGGTCAGCGTGTTTGTCGTTTAAAAGGTGGTGATCCATTTATTTTTGGGCGTGGTGGCGAAGAAATTCAAGAACTTTTTGCCTCGGGTGTACCATTTCAAGTGGTTCCAGGGATTACCGCAGCTTCAGGCTGTTCCGCTTATGCAGGCATTCCACTTACCCATCGTGATTATGCACAAAGCGTACGTTTCCTTACGGGGCACTTAAAAGAGGGTTCACCTGAATTACCGTGGGATGAGTTGGTTTATCAAAATCAAACACTTGTATTGTACATGGGCTTGGTTGGTTTAGAAAAAATTTGTGAAAAACTGATTGCGCATGGTCAACGCCCAGACATGCCAGTTGCGTTGATCTCGAAAGGAACAACGCCTGAGCAAAAAGTCGTAGTAGGTACTTTGGCCGATATTGCATCTAAAGTTGAAGAGCATCATATTCAAGCACCTACATTGACCATCATTGGCGATGTAGTGAGTTTGCGTGAACAATTACAATGGCAAGATTAACTTTTGCCAAATTGAAAAAGTAGAGAAAAGCTGTGATCCATGTTGTTTTATACGAGCCTGAAATTCCTGCAAACACAGGAAATATCATTCGTTTATGTGCTAATACTGGAGCGCAGCTACATTTGGTAAAACCATTGGGCTTTGAACTAGATGATAAAAAGCTCAAACGTGCGGGTTTGGACTATCACGAGTGGGCACGCATGCAAATTTGGGAAACATTCGATGAGTGTTTAGCAAATTTGGCAGAAAAGGGGGTTGATCTAAATGCGATTTATCCTTTAACCACTAAAGGAACAGAAACACCGCATACTTCGGATTTGAATCGACCCGTGGCTTTACTCATGGGGCCTGAGACGCGTGGTTTGCCTGAACAGGTTCGTATGTTATTTCCAAAAGAGCATTGGATTCGTTTGCCCATGGCTGAAAACTCGCGCAGTTTGAACTTATCCAATGCGACAGCTGTAATTGTTTATGAAGCATGGCGTCAGCAGGGTTTTAAGCCTTTAGCCTAATCAAATTGCTGTGACAGAGCCTGCTTAAGCAGGCTCTGTTTTTTCTAGCTTTTGATCGAATCCCGCTCTGGATTTTAAAACTTTAAGCATATTGGCTTCGACCCAATCTTTCATTTGATAGGCATTTTGAGCAAAGTCTTTGCCAATCTCAGTTAAGGCATACTCCACTCGTATCACGTTATCTTCATGAATGGTTCGCGTCAGAAAACCATCGCGCTCTAATATCTTCAATTTTTGCGAAAGCACTTTAGGTGAAATACCTAAAACGTTTTTCTTGAGCTCATTAAAGTGCTGCGATTCTTGATCCAACGTATATACAATCAATAAAATCCACTTGTCTGCAAATTTTTCAAAAAAAAGACGAGCAGGGCAGTTTGGATGAAAAATATTAAATTTCATGGGTTTATTCATCTGTAAATATGTTCCTTTTACGTTCTATCTTCATCTGAAACAGTGAATTTGACCAGTTACCAAGTGGTAACTAATTGATACTAGGTTTCATAAGTGTATCATAAATACAGACTTAATGCAGCGTTGTCATTAGACGATGCTTTCGCAAGATACTGGCTAATTGGATGGATCATAGGATGAATGTTTCAGAGGCGGTTGTTTTTATTACGGGTGGAAATCGTGGCTTGGGACTAGCCATCGCTCGGGAAGCTCGTCGTCAGGGCGCTAAAAAAATTTATGTAGGGATGCGTCAGATCGGTAGTTTTCACGAAGAAGGCTTAATCCCGATTCAACTCGATGTGAATGATGAGGGATCTATACAGCAGGCTGCCGAACAATGTGCAGATACCACGATTCTTGTGAATAATGCAGGCATTGCACTTTTGAATGAGCATCCTGTTGACGCCAATATCATTACAACTACGCAAAAGATTTTGGAAACTAATTTATTGGGTTTGATGCGAGTGACCCAAATTTTTGCTCCAATCTTGCAAAAGAGCCAACAGGCTTATGTGGTCAACATTCTCTCAGATGTGTCATGGGAGCCAAGCACTGTTTTGACTAGTTATGCTATTTCCAAAGCAGCAGCATGGTCCTATACCAACTCAAGTCGCCAGTGGTTGTCTCAATTTAATATTCAGGTGATGGGCGTACATGTGGGTTTTATTGATACCGATCTGACTCGTTCATTACCTATTCCGAAGATTGCACCGGAAACAGTGGCTCAAGAAATTTTCCACGGCATCCAGCAAAATGCTTATGAGGTTTTAGTTGGAGAAAAGACTCAACAGCTTAAACAAGGTTTAAGTGCTGAAGTGGCAAGTTATGTGAAACTTAAGCCTGATCAGGCAAGCGTTTAAAATATTACATATGATTTATTTTTAATGGTTTACATGGTGCGATGTCACAATTGATTGGCCCATGCAAATGATGTGATTTAAAAGAGGAAACTAAAATGTCGAAAATTTCTGTTGTTTATTTTTCAGGTTATGGTCATACCAAAGTGATTGCTCAAACGTTTGCGCAAGAAATTGGTGCAAATCTGGTAGAGATTGATCCAAATGGAGACATTCAGGAGCAAGATTGGCTGACACTGGATCAATCTGATGCAATTGTATTTGGTGCACCGACTTATATGGGCACTGCACCGTGGCAGTTTAAAAAGTTTGCTGATGCATCTTCAAAGAAATGGTTTACCCGCGCATGGCAAGATAAGATTTTTGGTGGATTTACCAATAGTGCAAGCCTCAATGGGGATAAGCAAGTGACCTTAATCCAATTGCAAACACTTGCGTCGCAGCATGGTGGTATTTGGGTGAGCTTGGGTTTATTGCCAGCCAACAGCAAAGCTGCAACCCGTCAAGATGTGAATAACTTGGGTGGTTCTGTCGGCTTATTGGTGCAAACGCCTTCAGATGCAAGTGTGGATGAGATCCCAACAGGGGATTTAGAGACTGCAAAAGTTTATGCACAACGCATTGCCAAAATTACTCAACAATTTAAGGGTTAGTTTTTTAGCCATATCCTTAAAAAGAAAAAGACGCACTTGGCGTCTTTTTCTTTTTGAATGAGAGATTATGGGTGATCATCAAATTCATTATGTTGTGGTGCTGGTTGCTTAAAGCCTTTGGTTTTATAACCTAAGTATAAAATACCAAACATTGCCCACCACAAACCGAATTTCAATGCAGTTTCTTCAATCTCTAACCACATGGCAAAGATACTGAGGAATCCACACATTGGAATGACCACAAAGCTCAAGATATCTTTAATATTCTTTGTGCGACCATCACGCAGAGCATAACGCGAAATAACGGATAAGTTTACAAAGGTAAATGCCGTTAAAGCCCCGAAACTGATCATCGAAATGACGATGTCCAAGTCCATGAAGCCCGCGGTTAATGCCACAGCACCTACAATTAAAATATTATAAGATGGTGTGAAGCTTTTCGGACTAATATGACCAAAAATCTTCTTGTTAATCACGCCATCACGGCCCATTACATACATTAAACGTGAAACGCCTGCATGTGCCGAAATACCCGATGCCATAACGGTTACAATCGCGAAGTACAGCACCACCGTTTTAAACGCCACGCCACCAACGGCTTGTAAAATGTCAGGCTGTGTTGCAGCAACATCTTCAAAGTAGGTCTTAGGATCGTTCGGGAAGTAAATCTGCATGAAGTAGGTGCTGATAATAAAGATCACACCTGCAAAGAGTGCTGTTAAGAAAATCGCTTTAGGTAGAGTTTTCTCGGTATCTTTTGTTTCTTCTGCAAGTGAGCTAAGTGAGTCGAAACCAGTGAATGAGAAGCACAGTAAAGTCGCACCAGTAATTAGGGGACCCAGTGTAGTAAGTTCATTCCAAAATGGCTCTAAGCTCCATAACTGATATTTCGCATTGACCAAAGTACCATCTGCATTGATGCCACTTGCAAGTAAGCTGTAAACCATCCAGGTAAAGTATGCGATAACTGCTAACTGTACCAAAACGATTAAGCCATTAAAGTTTGCAACGAAGCGTGCACCGCGTAAGTTGACCGCCGTCATAAATGCAGTTAAGCCTACTACCCAAACCCAATGGTTTACATCAGGGAATAAGGCTTCTAGGTAAATCACAGCAAGAATGATGTTGACCATTGGAGACAATAAATAGTCTAACCATGATGACCAACCCACCATAAATCCAACATTTGGATGGATGGATTTTTGTGCATAGGTGTAGGCTGAACCCGAGGAAGGGTAGCGACGAATCATGTGACCATAACTGATCGACGTGAATAAAATTGCGATTAAAGCAATGATGTATGACGTCGGCACATGATAATGACTTTCTTCTGATACTAAACCGAAAGTATCAAATAATGTCATTGGTTGAATATAAGCTAAACCAATAATAATGATGTGCCAGAGACCTAGCGTTTTTTGCAGTTTAGCTGCCGATTGAGTCCCAGAAATATTAGTCAACGGCGTTATCCTCTTTATCGTTGATCAAGGATCAGTCATGTTTATAAGGATCGTTTGAGACGAACGATCCCCCCTATGTTTAATTTCAAAAGTGCGCCAATCTACATTAATTTGGCATCTTTTGTCAGTAACTTTTTCAGATTTTTTAGCAGTTTTTATGCCAATAAGTCTATGCATAGCATTATTCCTTATGGCAAATAAAAGCCCGATGTTTAAAAAAGCATCAGGCTAAGATTGTCGCTATATTGGCTGATTTTATGCCAATTACCAAGCTTTTTCTAAAATTGCTTTTAAATCTTTTAAGCTGGCTTCTTTCGGGTTGTAAATAATTGAACCATCGTTGAGGGCTTTTTCTGCGACCTCATCGAGTTGTTCTAAGGTCACTTTTCCTGTTTCACTCAACGTACGCGGTAATTTGGTTAATGTGAATAAGCGATCACGCATCGTGAGTAATGTACTAATGGCTTTGTCTGCACGTAAGTGAGCAGGAGTCTGTGCATAGATATCTGGCCCTGCAAGCGGTAATAGGAGGTCTGCAATCTTGTCTCCATTCACTTCTTTATTAAACTCAAGCACATAAGGAAGGAACAGGTTCATACATAGTCCATGCGGTAAGTGGGCAACTGCACCTAAAGCATGGCCTAGAGAGTGAACGAGACCGACCATTGAGTTTGAAAATGCAATACCTGCCATAGTGGAGGCTTGAGCCAATTCTAAGCGACCGTTCGCGTCGCTTGGATTATCCAGTACATTAAACAAATGATTGCTGACTTTTTTAATTGCAGCCGTAGCATAGGCATCTGAAATCGGATTATGTGCCATGCAAGTATAGGCTTCGACAGCATGGGTCATGGCATCCATTGCGGTCATCGCGGTTAGGTGTGGTGGCAAGGTTTGGGTCATGCGTGGATCAAGAATCGCAGCATGTGGCATTAAATAGTACGATGCGAAAGGTAGTTTGACATTTTTCTCTGGATCAGACACCACCGCGACCATGGTAACTTCAGAACCTGTGCCTGACGTGGTTGGAATCACAAAAAAGGGTTTAAGTGGCTTAGGTAAGTTGTGTGCCCCAGAGTATTTGAGTAAATCATCGCCACCTTCAGACACCAAAATATTGGTGGCTTTAGAGGTATCAATCACTGAACCCCCACCGACAGCAATAATGGCATCACACTGGTGTTCACGGTATAAATTGGCCGCTTTACGTACTGTCTCTAAGCTTGAATCAGGCGGAACATCATCAAAAATAGCACCAATCACTGCGTCGGTGGATTCAAAAGCTGCTTCAATCGGTGTAAGTAAATTGTTGGCACGTACGCCTTTGTCAGTAATGATTAAAGGTCGGGTTGCCCCTAATGTTGCTAGTTCAAACGGAATGTGTTCCAAAGCAGCATGACCAGCGATCACTTTTACAGGACAAAAAAATTCGTAATAAGGCTTCGCCATGTTATGCACTCTGTTTTAAATATGATTGGGCTACTTTGAGGTAAATATTTGCGGCGCCTGTGAGTTTTTCTTTTAAGCTCAGTTCCGTTGGGTATTCTTTGACTGCAAGTTCTGCAACCATTTTTGGCAAAATCAAGGATTCCATTTTATTTAGACAGCGGACGAGGCGAATTGCATAAGAAATATCGCCATCTGCGATCATACGATCATGGGCAAATGCTTGTGCTGTACTTTCTTGAAATGAAAATACTAAAAAGGCATGACTTAAATGTTTAAACGTAATCGTTAAATCTGCTTTTAGACTGCCAGGTGTCAGCAGTTCAAGTTGATGGTCTTCGGTCACTTTGGCTAAAAAAGCAGGCCCATTTGGAAAAACATTCATAGATAGAGTGAAATTGGCTGGAAATTTTGCAACTTCTTGCTGAATTTCACTATCGACTTGGCTGGCCATGACCAATCCTCGGCCAATCACATCCATCATAAGTTTGACATAGGTTAATTGCAGAGCGGGTTTCACTGAATTGAGGTTAATCACTCGCTGTCCTTTCTAAAAATAATTATTAGTTTAGAGTAAATACTCTAATTTATTTTTCCATGAAAAGCAAAGCCTTTATACATGCTGTACTTGAACATCTTTAAAGTAACCGCTGTGCTTTAAAGTTTCAATAATATCGGCACATAAGTTTTCAAAACGTGGGTAGTCGGTTTTGAGGTCTGAGATACGCACCATTTCCAAACCTGCATAACCACATGGATTGATGGTCTGAAATCCGAACAAATCGCAGTCAATATTTAAGGATAAACCGTGATAACTACGGCCTTTACGTATTTTAAAACCTAGTGAGCCAATTTTACGTCCATCAACGTAGACGCCAGGTGCATCAGCTTTGGCATAGGCTTCAATCTCATATTTTTTGAGTAACTCAATCATTAAGTTTTCAGCATAAGATACTAAAGTACGGACGTTCCAGCCAAGACGGTTGAGGTCAAACATAAAATAGGCAACCAATTGACCGGGACCATGCCATGTCACTTGACCACCACGGTCGGATTGAACAACAGGGATCTTGCTGTTCATCAAAATATGTTCAGGTTTTCCTGCTTGACCTTGGGTGAGAACATCATGATGTTGCAGTATCCAAAGTTCATCAGGCGTATCCACATCACGTTGTTCAGTCAATGTCTTCATTTCAATAAAGCGGTCAGCATAGGGAGTTAGGCCATCAAACTGACGAATAATGAGTTGTGGTTTGAGAACGACATCTGACGACACGGCACTTGCGTCCTTATAAAACAAAAAGTATGGGTTAAATTATAAAGAAAAGATCAATAGTGTAGGGGGATTTCTTTAGTGAATAAGTTGAATTCTTGAGATTAAAATATAGGCACAAAAAAAACACGCTCGTAAGCGTGTCTCATTGATACATCATTTGAATTACAGTGCAGTCTTAATTAACGGACAAGCTGCAAGATCTGCATATAACTGATGCACTTGTTCTAACTCTTCAAAACGCAATTGTGCAGTCAAAGAGTGATATTTACCAGTACGTGATGGCTGAGTTTGAACCGATTCAGCATCAAACTCTGGAAAATGTTTTACTAAAATTTCAACTACAGCAACACGTAAGTCATCGCCAGCAAGGCCAATGAGTTTAATTGGGTAGTCCATAGGAAATACCCAAAGATGTTCTTGTAATTCACGAGATGGTGTGCGGTCTAACATAGTCATGAGCGTCAGTCCCCCCTTTATTTCAAACGCCTGCGAAAGTGCAGGCGTTAGGTGTTGCGCTTAAAGACTTAATGGAGACAATTGATAAAATTTCAAGTCTCCATCGCGTCCATATAAATTAGTCGTTTTCCAAGAATGAACGTAAGTGTTCTGAGCGAGAAGGGTGGCGAAGCTTACGTAATGCTTTCGCTTCAATCTGACGGATACGCTCACGCGTTACATCAAACTGTTTACCTACTTCTTCTAAAGTATGGTCGGTTGGCATGTCGATACCAAAACGCATTTTTAGAACTTTCGCTTCACGTTCAGTCAAGTTTTCAAGTACTTCACGTGTCGCTTCTTTTAAGCCTTCAGACGTTGCAGCATCGACAGGTGAAGTGATGTTTGAGTCCTCAATGAAGTCACCCAAATGCGAATCTTCATCATCGCCAATCGGTGTTTCCATTGAAATCGGTTCTTTGGCAATTTTCAGCACTTTACGCACTTTAACTTCGTCCATTTCCAGACGTTCACCGAGTTCTTCAGGTGTTGGTTCACGGCCCATTTCTTGTAGAAGTTGGCGTGATACACGGTTGATCTTGTTAATGGTTTCGATCATGTGTACTGGAATACGAATGGTACGCGCTTGGTCGGCAATCGAACGAGTAATGGCCTGACGAATCCACCACGTTGCATAAGTCGAGAACTTATAACCACGACGGTATTCAAACTTGTCTACCGCTTTCATCAAACCGATGTTACCTTCTTGGATCAAGTCCAAGAATTGTAAGCCACGGTTGGTATATTTTTTCGCAATCGAAATTACCAAACGTAAGTTCGCTTCTACCATTTCTTTTTTCGCGCGGCGTGCTTTTGCTTCGCCTACAGCCATACGTTTTGAAATGTCTTTGATGCCTTTAACATCAAGGCCCAAATCTTTTTCAATGTCTGCGATTTTTTGTTGGAACGCTAAAACATCTGGACGTACTTTTTCAAGATAGCCTTTTTGATCTGGCGACGCTTTCGCAATTTGTTCATCCAACCAAGCAAAGTTTGATTCTTGACCTGGGAAAGAGGTGCGGAATTGCGTGCGATCCATACGACCACGGCGAACTGCATAGCGCATTACTTCACGTTCAGAGGTGCGAATTTGTTCATGCGTACCACGAATCATTTCTGAAATGATGTCAAATAAACGAGGTGTAAATTTGAACATCATAAACACAGTTGCTAGTGCTTCTAATGCATCTTCAGCTGGTTTGCTTGAACGACCGTGCTTTTCGATTACCGCTTGGGTATTTTTCCAAGCGGCTGCCAATTCGTCAAAACGAACTTTTGCAATTTCAGGATCTGGACCAGACTCGCCTTCAGAATCATCATCACCTTCAGACTCTTCTTCTTCCTCGTCATCATCCAGTTTCACATCTTTGGTTGATTTGCTCGAAGACTCTTCTTCGTCATCAATCTCAGATTCTTCTTCGAGGACTTCTGGAATGTCTTCATCTGTTTCTGGATCTAAATAACCAGAAAGGATATCTGCAAGGCGACGTTCGCCTGCTTCATAATCTTTGTATTCTTGTAATACCACTTCAACCGCATTCGGCCAGTAAGCAATCGAATGAAGAACGTCGCGAATGCCTTCTTCAATACGTTTAGCAATGCTGATTTCGCCTTCACGCGTTAACAGTTCAACTGTACCCATTTCACGCATATACATGCGGACTGGATCTGTAGTACGACCAGGTTCATTTTCTACAGAAGCGAGAACAGCTGCGGCTTCTTCTTCAGCAACTTCATCGGCAGCTTCATTACCACCTTCAAACATTGCATCGTCAGATTCAGGTGCACGCTCATGCACAGGAATACCCACGTCTTGAAGCATTTGAATAATGTCTTCAATCTGTTCGCTTTCAGTAATCGAGTCTGGGAGATGATCGTTAACCTCAGCGTAAGTTAGGTAACCTTGCTCTTTGCCTCGGCTAATCAGAGCCGCTACTTGCGAAGTAGGGGAAGTCATATCGCTCATCTTTGCTTACTCTTTGTTGAATCTGTGGCAGTGGAAAACCGTGCATTTTAGCACAATTTGCTTCATAAATTTAGCTGTCAATAGCTGTCTATTTCATCAGGATAATTCAGCAAAAGTGCGACCTGATAAAATATTAAAATATAAATTCAGTAATTTAGATGGGGGTGAAATTGTTGTTTTCAAGTTCATCCCTCACGCGCTTAAGTTTAAAACCCAAATATGAAATAAAGGATATTTGGCGTTTATTCGACACAAACAAGCCGTAAAACTAAACAGACGCAAGGTGGATTATATCATGCCATAAAAATTGCTTAAAAATAAAGAGCAAAAATCGAATTAATTGCTCTAAATGCAAATAAAACTTGACAAGGTTCTGTAACCCATATAAATAGCGCCTAAGACCCTTCACATTTTTTCACTATGAGGTAGTTTTAGTGTCTTCTACAGATTTTGAACTAGATGATAACTACGCTGATGATGATGTTAATTTTGATGAGTCATCAAGTAAAATTAGTGCGAAAGAATCATTAGAAAAACGTCGCCTGATTGATGACCTTCTTGCACAGCGCCGTTTGGAACGTGAGCTTAAAGATTTTGATTACGACATCGACGATGACGACGATTTTGACGACGAAGAAGACTAAAATCAGATGTAGCATCGTGTCTGAAAATGCTATGCTAATGCCCTAATCAGTTTCTGAATTTGGATTTGAAATGAGTGCTTTAGATTTAGACTTATTGAGTGAATATCTAGATGGTGACCAAAATGAGTATGGTCTAGATTTTGCAGCGACTCATGGTTTTTTGTGTGCAATTGCAGTTGGTCCTACTTTTGCAAAATGGTTGGATGAACTTTTTGATAATAATCAAAAGAAAGTGCCTGCCGAAATCATCGTGCAAGTGAAAGCTTGGCTTGAGTCTATTCGTCAAAACCTTGCCAATGAAGAGGGAATTGAGTTTCCTTTTGAAATTGAAGAAGCAGATGTAGAATCAAGCTTGGGCGACTGGAGCGTTGGTTTTGTTGATGCAATGTTTTTAAACGAAGATGCTTGGTTCACGCCTGAGTTTGAAGAACAGCTGGTCGATCTTACCTTACCAATTATGGTGTTTAGTGGGATTGATGAAGAAGACCCGCAGATGGAAACCTTCCGTCGTAACGGTCAGTTAATGGATGAACTTGCAGAAGAAATTCCAGAGAACTTAAATGAACTTTATTTGATGTATCACACACCAAATTAAGCTAAACATTTATTTTATATTTAACTCGGGTAGCGAGCGCTTTGTTGTGCTATCCGAGATTAGCCATGTATGCAGTCAACTCCTCCACAACCACGCGAACACGCGTTGGTAGTAATTTTTGTGATGGCCATATTGCATAAATATCACGAACAGGTGTTTGCCACTCAGGTAACACTTTTATCAAGCGTCCTGACACTATTTCCGCTTTACACACATTTTCTGGTAAATAGCACAAGCCTAAGCCATGTAAGGCTAAATCTGTACAAATCTGCATTTCATTTGTAATCTGCGCTCTAAAATTTTCTAATTTGAACTCTATTTGTTCATGATTACGTTGTAATTTTATAGTGGATAATGGTTGCGCGATGATCCAGCTATGATTTTTTAAATCGTTCGGATGATAAATATTTGGGGCTTGAGCAAGATATTGCGGTGAGGCCACAATCATCGTTTGAAGACTACAAATATATTTTTGAATATACGAAGTATCTTGCTGTTGACCTATTCGTAAAGCTAAATCTGCCCCCGTACTTAAAAGATGATCCTTTTTGTTGTCTAAACAAATTTCTAAGCGGATATCTGGGTATTTATGTAAAAAACTCGCCCAGAAAGCTTTAAGAATTGTATTGGCGAGATTGATTGGTGCTAATAATTTTACTTGACCAATAGGGTCTAAAATATGATGGCTTAGTTCTTGAGTCGCTTGCTGCAAACTAGAAATAAGGGGTTGGCATCTTTCGTAATAGCTTTGTCCCTCATGGGTAAGTTGAATACCTCGTGTTGTGCGGTGCAGTAGTTTAAATCCTAATGTTTTTTCGAGCTGTTGTAGGCGTCGGGTTAATGTTGCTGTTGGAATAGACTGATTTTTAGCGGCTTGACTCAAGCTGCCTGCTGCAACGATAGCAATAAAGAGTGAAAGATCATCAAGCATTTCATTTTTGGAATTAATGTTTTAATTTATAGCGATTCTATCAAATATGAAATTAAGTCACAATTTCTCAGTCGTTGATTGAGGAAAAAAATATGACACTCAGATTTCGCTTGCTTAATACAGCTTTAATGTCAATGCTATTGTCTTTCTTGATGACATTATGGGTGACTTGGCTAAATTTAGGCTTCATTACCGACTTTATCCAACATTGGTTACATGCATGGTTAATGGCTTGGCCTGCTGCTTTCATTTGTGTAATGCTTTTAGCACGGCCTGTATTGTTAATCAGCCAAAAGGTTTTGGGTGTACAAAAGTAGTCTAAAAATGGACATGCTCAAGTTTTATTTCGATAGGTTATGTCCATTATTCAGCCTAATGGTTATGTTTTTGATCATAAAATGTTGCATACCATCCATAAGCAATATGGAAAATAGCACCATGAATCGCGACCATACACAACATCACTACTGCTGTGAGTCCGATGCCAGCATTATCGACAGATTTCATAATGGCTTCAGCATTGGGATTCATCACAACTAAGAATAGGACAAAAAAACTGCCAATGATAATGGCAACAGCACTTGAGCCCCACACCAGCTGAATCTTTTCATGATTACTTGGAACGCGTTTTTCTTTTTTAACGAAATGTCCCACAGTGATCAAAGCACAGGCTACTAAGGTTGGAATTAAGGTAAAACCACCAAGGTTTAAACCAAAGATGAGTACTGTGATTAAGAGTACTAAAGCAATGCTATATACTGCGGCGAAGTGCAGTAAGTAGTGTTTCATGTATTTCCCCAAAAATAAAAAATTAACTGCGAGTTTTGCGTAAATGTTTGCGGTATAGAATCCATGAAATAAGCACAGCAACAATGGTAATAATCACATAACCGACTTTACTAAAAATTTGATGCATCAATGCTTGGTTTTCACCAAAGTAATAACCGACTGTTGCTAAAAATGTTGTCCAGATAATCGTACCGAGTCCACTATAAAACATGAACTTCCAAAAGGGCATACGGCTCATCCCTGCGGGAATACTGATTAGTGAACGTACCGCAGGTATCATCCGACCAAAGAACACAATGCGATGTCCATATTGTTCAAACCAGTCTAAAGATTTTTTGATATCGCTGGATTTAATAAATAAGTATTTTCCATAGCGGTCAACCCATCTAAAGATGCTGTCTTGTTTAAACTGATAACCAACCCAATACAGTAGAGCTGCTGCAAGCAATGAACCGATACATCCTGCAATAATGACCCCAGTTAAAATGAGCTGCCCCTGAGATGCTGAGTAACCTGCAGAGGGCATAATGATCTCGGATGGGATGGGCGGGAAGACATTATCAAGGAACATGAGTAGGGCAATTCCGACATAGCCCAATTGTTCCATGATAGCGATGATCCACTCGGTGAGATTCATAAAATGTGTGAAAAATAAATGCGATAAGTTATCTTAAGGACTTATCGCATGTGGGTAAAGATTTGCAATGTATTGTTTTGCTATTCATCAAAACGCGTATGTGTCAGGGTGTGAATATATACTTTGCGTAAAGTGTAAGCGAATACAATCGGAATAAGAATGAGTAGCCCATAATTGAAGATCGTTGAGTCTAAGTGATAGCCAATCCCAAGTGAGATACTTGAACCAATCAACATGCCCAAAACCACAATAAACAAATGTGTACGTTGTTCAAGCTTGGCTTTAATCTGATTGAAACTGGTATGGTGATATTGTTCAATACGGTTGGCTGCAGCATTACGAATTAGATCGCGATGGCGCGAAAGGATCATTTTATGCATAGCAATTATCCTATGTTTCGTCGTTTAGGAACGTCATTTTTATTGTTATGTGGAGACTTTTAGTACACCACTTTAGGTTATTATTTGTACAGTATGAATTAGATTTATCAGAACGCCATGACAAAATTGTTAAATAATTTTAAAAACGTGAACTATATAAAAAAATAAGCCCTCAAATGAGGGCTTATTTGGATAAAGCGAGCAAATGATCAAAGGCGTTTACGTTTTGCTGCTGCAATTTGTGACTGGCGCATACGGAAGCCTTCTTTTTGTTTTTCAGTGGTTTTATCAATGCAGTATTTGCATGATACGCCGTGTTCATAACTGGTTTCTTCAGCTTCTACTGGAAGAAGTGGCCAACCACAAGCATGGCATTTAATGTTTAGACCTTCTTCGACACCATGTGTGACAGCTGTACGACCATCAAATACGAAACATTCACCTTCCCACATGCTTTCCTCAGCAGGGGTTTCTTCTAAGTACTTTAAGATCCCGCCTTTAAGATGGTAAACCTCGTTGAAACCTTCTTGAAGAAGTAATGATGTAGATTTTTCACAGCGGATACCGCCTGTACAGAACATCGCAATTTTTTTATCTTTATGCTGTTCTAAGTTTTGTTTTACATAATCAGGGAATTCGCGGAAGGTTTCCGTTTTCGGGTCAATGGCACCTTTGAACGTTCCTGCTTTATATTCATAGTCATTACGGGTATCGACCAAAATGACATCATCGCGTGCAATCAGTTCATTCCATTCTTTCGGATCAAGGTAGTGACCGACTAAATCGCGTGGTTTAACTTCCACACCTAAAGTGACGATTTCTTTTTTAAGTTTGATTTTCATCTTACGAAATGGTTTGTCTGCACTGTCAGACTCTTTGTATTCCATATCGTTGAAACCTTCATTTAGAAGGAACTGATGAATAGTGTTAATCGAAGCGCGATCACCAGCAACCGTACCGTTAATACCTTCGCCAGCAACAATCAGAGTACCACATAGGTTGATGGTTTTTACCAAGTCTAAAAGACGTTGTTGCAGATCAGCAGGATCTAGAACTTCTTTGAATTGATAAAGTGCGGCAACAACCCAACCAGTCGTCGCTTGCTGTTCTACAGGTGCAAGCTGTTCTACAGTAGCGTTCATGGAGTACTCCAATGTATTTTGATAGATAATTTTAAGGCCCACATTTTACATGGAATTCAACCAAGATGCGAGATAAGTAAACATTTTAAATGGCTTCTCAAGTTGTAGGTGAGCGTGTATATTCAGTTGCCGAAGACAAAATCTATTTTGTTTTGGTAGATTGCTTATCAGGAGTATGTTTTGAGTACAGATCGTCGAATTGCCTCTTTGACCCCATGTGCAGGGCGTTGTTCAACGGTATTTGGTGATTCTGTGTGTCGTGGCTGCCGTCGTTTTAATCATGAGGTAATTCAGTGGAATACCTACACTTCGGAGCAGCATAGTTCAGTTTGGCAACGCTTAGATGCACAACTAGATCAAATTTTAGTACCGATGTTGCCATTTGCAGATGTACAGCAGGTCGAAGCTTTTGTTTTATCCAAACGTGTTCGTTTGCGTCCCGATGCATCAAAAGGACGTAAGCTTTATCATGCTTTGAAAGTGTGTGAAAAGAATAAGAGTTTTACAGAAGAGAGTGGTTTGGGTATTCAGGCACAGCAAGTGAAACCACTTTGGCAAGAATTTGAACGCCGTGTTCTTGCCCTTGCGACAGCCAGTTATGATTTGGCTTTTTTACGCGCTGATGCCATTCGGCAACATCTCATCCATATCGAAGAGGACGAATAAGTCCTCTTTGTTTTTGTATAAAAAAGAATACTCATGTCACTGAAATAGAGTATGTGAGCGTGGGCTGGGGGAAAGGGTTTTTAGATGGTAAATGTATTTGAACTCATGCTGTACTGTATGGCTGTGGTGGTCATGATTGCAACACCTGGCCCAGTGATGTTACTGGTTGCCAGTGCGGGTCTAAAAGGTGGATATAAACAAGCCTTAAAAACCATTTTTGGGACGAACTTAGCCTCTTTAGTCCTTATTGTTTTGTCAGTGCTGATTTTAAAAGGCTTTTTAAATATTGCAGAGCATTGGCTAAATGCCATTAAAGTTTTAGGCTGCTTATATATTGCCTATTTAGGCTTTCAAATTTTAAAAGAAGCTGTTGCGCAAGAACCTGATACTACACCTGTGCAGTTAACTTCGGTACAGGGAGGTTTTAAGCAAGGTTTCTTGGTGGGTATTTCCAATCCGAAAGATATTATTTTCTTTGCTTCATTTTTCCCACAGTTCATCGGGGTTACCAGCGATGTCGATGTCAGCCTTGTACTATTGACCATTCTCTGGATTATTCTAGACTTCAGCACCTTGTCTTTGGTTTATTTGGGTTTTAATAAACTCTCGCAGTCCGCTTTGTACAATAAGTTGTTAGGTGTTTGTGGCGCGATATTGGTCAGCATTGCGCTCTATGGTATTTATACTGTCTTTGCTTGATGTTGATGGTACTGTATCAAAAAGCCTCCAACACGGAGGCTTTTTGATTGTGAGCTTAAAAATTAGACTCCGTGTTTAATGCGATACTGCACCAATTCTTCAATGGTGATTACGGTCAACTGATGCGTTTGTGCATAAGCCAACACTTGAATGCCTGAGGCCATAGTTCCATCAGCATTGGTCAGTTCACACAAGACACCTGCTGGCTTCAAGCCTGCTAAACGTGCTAAATCAATTGTCCCTTCGGTATGACCACGACGGGTGAGCACACCGCCTTGGCGTGCACGAAGTGGGAATACATGACCAGGGCGGTTTAAGTCGTTGGCAATAGCCCCATCCTTAATCGCGGCTTTGACTGTGGTAGTGCGGTCTTGTGCAGACACACCAGTAGTCACGCCAGTTGCAGCTTCAATGGTTACAGTGAATGCTGTTTTAAACTGACTCGAGTTATCTGACACCATAGGCACAAGCTCTAAGTGATCGGCCAATTCATCGGTCAGACATAAACAGACAATGCCAGAACCATCACGAATCATACGTGCCATTGTTTCGACAGTGAGAGTTTCGGCAGCCACAATCAGGTCGGCTTCGTTTTCGCGGTCAAAGTCATCCATCACCAAAACAGGTTTGCCTTTGCGGATATCTTCTAAAGCTTGTTGGATACGTTGTTCAGCTGGAGAAAGGGCTGAAAAGAAAATTTCGGGTTGAATCAAACTAGACATTGAAACGCTCGCGTAAAATTAAAGTACGGTTGAACATTTCAGGACTTTGAAAAATTGGCGTAGCAATAAATCCTCACAGGTTCGCACCTGAGATTCTATTGGTCACGTCGTCTTCTTTCATCCGGACTATACCGTCGGCTTTGGAATTGCACCAAATCTGCGAGCCAAACAGATGATTTCTGCTTGGCTGGCTCGTGGGCTGATTCAGTCTGAGTGATTCAACTGAACTTACCACCGGTGGGGAATTGCACCCCGCCCTGAAGCGATGTAACTCCATTATAGTGCTAAATATTTATAAAAACAGGGGGCATTTTAGAATGATCAGTTTTATACATAGAACAATTTTTGCTATAGGGTTGTTTATGTTCTTGGTTTGCTAAAGACCAACACTCTCTGTGTATGATTTCACTTAGTATGAGTTTAATGTTTAAAAATGAATACTTGAGAAGAACCATAAACATGAATAAGACGTTTTCTACAGATTGAATGATTTGAAATGATCAAAATAAAAATAAGAGAGGGGGTGGGAGTGATTAAAATTCAACAATACGATTATCCTTGGAATGCTGAGTCCTTCATCAAGCATCTTCAAGTTTTTGGTTTTACACTGATTGCGGTCAGTATGTTGTATTTGGTTGCTGCCAATTGGTTTATGTTGCCAAAGAATATTCAACTGGCTATTCCTCAGTTGTTATTATTCCTCGGTGCGGTTTTTAGCTTGTGGCTGACAAAACATGATTTTCTAGTGCAGTGTTTACATAGTATCTGTGGTTTGATGATTGGTTTAAGCTTGGCTGTGATTGGTCAAATTTATCAAACGGGTGCTGACAGCTATTTATTATTTCTACTTTGGTCTGTGCTGCTTTTACCGTGGTTATATCGTCCGAATATCGGGATGTTTTTCCTTTTATGTATTACCAGCCAATTGGCATTGTTTCTGTTTTTTATTCAAACCTTTTGGGGAGATCAATATCCAGATCTTTTCTTAATCAGTATTCATGTATTTGCACTGATTCAATTCTATCTCTGCAATAAATATTATTCGAAACTCCGTTATTTATTCTTGCTGTGGTTTGCCATTCTCTCGGTTTGGCATATGGCGATGTATCTCTATGCAGATAAAAACATTCTTTATTTCATCGTGTCTTTTCTCTTGTTGGGCATTTCACTGGCTTACTATTATCAAAATAAAGATCAGCTATGTAGCGCACTTTCAGCCGTTGGCTTGGGCATTAGCTTTACCTTGGTCATTGTGAAAGCGGTGACGGAGTGGTTTGGTCAGAATGAAATTTTTGAATTATTTTTTATCGCACTGATTATTTTTGCGTGGTTTGCTTCTATCACTTATCTGTTGATTAAATTTATTCCACATAGTCGCTTCAATGCTATTCCACTTGCGGTAGGAGCTTGGATTGCGGGCATCGTCTTTGCTACGTTGATGCTGACCTTTTGGGGGAATTTCTCTTTAATTATGGGTATTGTCTTTGTAGCTTTAGCAGCTTATTTGTTGAAAGCTAAACAAAGTTTGTTTTTAAGACAATTTGCTTATTGTCTCTGGGTTGCAGGGCAAATTGCGGTGATTTTTCACACCGTTGATTTGATGAATCAAATTATACCTATTCTATTTTTACAATTGGTGATGCTTGCACTCGCCTATTTTATGCGTACACATTGGTTCTTTGTTTTTGTTCAAATTTTGGGTTTATATGCAGCAGGTGTGGCGTGTATTTGGGATATTAATGCACATCTCAGTTGGCGTAATATTGTTGAGAATTTTGTCTATTTAGCGCTTTGGAATTATGTTTTTTATCTGGGAATTCTGGCTATAAAATTTATACAGCCAACTGAATATCAACGTAGTGTATTACTTGCAGCACTTGGAGTTATTCTATTTTCCATGGGCTTTTATACTTTATTTGGGAAATATGAATTAGCGAAAATTGAGCACATTCCGATATTGGCTTTTGGTCTGCCGATTTTATGGTTTGTACTTTTTGTCTTGTTACATATTCAAAAGCAGTTTCATTTATTTGCGCACTTCATTTTGGTTGCTTTCGCAGCAGGACTGATTTTTTATGGCTATTTCGATATTTTTATTTGTTTGGCCATCATTTCATGGGCATTAAAAACACAAGATAAAGTGATCTATGGATTTGCACTGGCAACTTTCGCTGTAATTTTAGGGTTTTTATATTATTCCCTTGATGTGACCTTTCTGATTAAAAGTTTAAGCATGTTTTTATCAGGGCTGATGTTGCTCTTACTGACATTGAGCTTGACTATATTTAAGCAAAAAGAGGAGTTTGGGGTATGAAAAAAATGATTCCTCTTGTTTTGGCACTACTTAGCATCGCAGTATTTTTAGGCTTAATCTTTAAAAATGAATGGCACATAAACCATAGTCAAAGCATATATGTGCGTTTGCAACCTGTAGACCCCCGTTCGATTATTCAGGGTGATTATATGGCACTAAATTATCAACTTTATTTTGCGCCACAGCATTCAAACCCAGAAAGTAACAACCAAGCCAACATCAATCAGCAAGATCAGATTTTTTCAGGTCATTATTTTGATGAAGTGATTAACAACAAGTCTTCGGTGCTCACTTATGTTGAACTCGATGCACATAGGCGCGTGATCCATAGCTATTTTGAGTCGCCTAAAAATGTTCGGACAGCTCGACTGATTTTACAAAACCCGAATAATCGTTATAACCAGCTTTATCCTGCATCGAGAAGTTTTTTATTTGCAGAAGGTTTAGCCGATTGTTATCAGCAGGCAGAATATGCTGAGTTTAAAGTCGATGAGCAGGGCAATGCGATACTTACGGCATTGAAAGGTAATCAGCTACAAGATTTAGGCTGTGAGAGTAAATGGGATTGGCTGAGCGGATTTCGTTCCGATCCAACTTGATACAATGGTATGATTCTGCTGATAAAAAAATCCGCACGCAGCGGATTTTTTTAATCTATTGGGTTTAAGCCACTTGTACTGGAATACAGTTTGCCATGTGACTTACAGTGTTATCTGGATTTGCATAAACCAAGCGTGGTTTATGTGCATTTGCTTCAGCTTCTGTAAAATCACCAAAGGTCGCGATAATCATTAGGTCGCCTACATCAGCTTGATGTGCTGCGCCACCATTGACTGAAATGATGCCAGAACCTTCTTCACCACGAATTGCATAGGTACTGAAACGCTTACCATTTGTCACGTTCCACATGTGAATTTCTTCATATTCGCGGATACCGGCTAAATCCAATAAAAGACCGTCAATTGCACATGAACCTTCATAATGGAGTTCAGCTTGAGTAACAACACAACGGTGGATTTTTGCTTTTAATAAACGAGATAGCATGACGAGCGTCTCCTGAGTGGACCTAAGATCGTTATCTTATGGTTAAATCAAACTGAACTTGCTGGATAAGCAATCAGGCAAGCGCATTTTGCCTTTAAAAAGACACTATGGCAAGCAGTAGCGTTCAACAAATTTTTGACTTATCAGTTCGGTTTGTAAGCATTGATTTGATTCATGGCTGGCTGAATCTCACCATTCACTAGCATTTTAGTGCGAGCTAATGCGTGATGGATTGCGTCATCCATTAAATTTTGTTCATTGCTTGGTGCTTTGCTCAGGACATGTCCTGAAACACGTTCTTTTGAGCCTGGATGGCCAATTCCAATGCGTAAGCGATGGAAGTTTGGGCCGATATGAGGAACTATGTCACGTAAACCATTATGTCCACCATGACCACCACCTGTTTTTAGGCGAATGACACCAGGGTTCATATCGAGTTCATCGTGAGCAATCAGTATTGCTTCTGGAGCAATATTGTAGAATTTTGCGAAGGGAACAACACTTTTACCAACAAGGTTCATAAAGGTTGTGGGTAATAACAGACGGACGTCTTGACCTTCGATATTACCACGCCCACTCATTCCATTGAATTTTGGGTCTTTTTTAAGGGTAATGCCATATTGTCCTGCAAGGCGTTCAACAAACCAAAAGCCTGCATTATGGCGGGTTTGGGCATACTCAGAACCTGGGTTGCCCAAACCAACAATCAGTGAAATATTTGACACTAATTACACCAATAACACTTATGCGCGAACGAAGTCAGCGTGCATAGGTGTGTTTTTAGCTGGGTGACGTTGTAACGCTTTGATTTTAACGCTTTCAACTTTGTCGCCAACTTTGATTTCAACAACTTCTTCGAAGAAAGCATTGCTTTCTAAAGCTTTAACAAGCTCACGAAGTTCTAAAGTAACAGCTACAGGTTCAGCAGCACCACCGTAGATGATTGCTGGAACTTGAGCAGCATGACGAAGGCGGCGGCTCGCACCTTTCCCTTGGTTAGCTGCTTCACGCGCTTGAGCGTTTAATACGAAGTTTGCCATGATAGACATCCTTAATTTAAGTTTTAAATAAACTAGATCTGCGACCGACCTAGTGAGACAAAGCCCTGCACAGAGCAGGGCTTTTAAAATTCAGCGCTATATTATAGATAAGAATCAAACATTGCGCTAATAGATTCTTCGTTGTTAATACGACGAATTGTTTCAGCAACCATACTCGCAACTGAAACTTGGCGAATCTTACCAAGAGCTTGAGCTTCTTCAGAAAGAGGAATGGTGTCTGTAACAACCAATTCATCAATCACAGAATTTTTCAAGTTTTCGATAGCCTTACCTGATAAAACAGGGTGAGTTGCATAAGCAACCACTTTGCGCGCACCAAATGTTTTCAATGCATCAGCAGCTTTACATAACGTACCAGCAGTATCCACCATGTCATCTACGATCACGCAGTCACGGCCTTTAACATCACCAATCAAGTGCATGACTTGTGATTCATTTGCCTTTTGACGACGTTTGTCGATGATAGCAAGGTCAATATCGCCCATTTGTTTAGCAACAGCACGGGCACGAACGACACCACCAACGTCTGGAGAAACCACCATGAGGTTATCATGTGATTGTTGACGAAGGTCAGCTAAAAGCGCTGGTGTACCGTAGATGTTGTCTACAGGGATATCGAAGAAACCTTGGATTTGGTCAGCGTGAAGGTCGATCATTACCACACGGTCAATTCCTACAGTTGTCAGCATATCTGCGACAACTTTTGCAGTAATTGGAACACGTGATGAACGAGGACGACGATCTTGACGCGCATAACCGAAATAAGGAATCACTGCGGTAATACGGCCAGCACTTGCACGACGCAAAGCATCGGCCATGACGAGGATTTCCATAAGGTTATCATTCGTTGGGGCGCAAGTAGGCTGTACGATAAATACGTCTTTACCACGAACATTTTCAGTAATTTCGACAGCAATTTCACCGTCAGAAAATTGACCTACAGATGCAGCACCTAGAGGGATGTGCAGGTGGCTTACGACTTTTTGGGCGAATTGTGGATGTGCAGATCCACTAAAAACGACAAGATTGGGCATGAAGCACCCTTGGCGGTTGGCAATTTGGAAATTAGATGGCAGGGGTAGCTGGATTCGAACCAACGGATGCCGATATCAAAAACCGGTGCCTTACCACTTGGCGATACCCCTAATGCGGCAGAACTTTAATATTTTTGCGTCTTTTTGTCAAGGTAAATTAACAGTCAAACAGCAAAGTGATGTTCTGTCTTTTTTAGAAAATGGCAGGGGTAGCTGGATTCGAACCAACGGATGCCGATATCAAAAACCGGTGCCTTACCACTTGGCGATACCCCTAAATTTGATCACTGTAAAATGGCAGGGGTAGCTGGATTCGAACCAACGGATGCCGATATCAAAAACCGGTGCCTTACCACTTGGCGATACCCCTAGTACAGTCATCTACAGGTGAAATAAAATGGCAGGGGTAGCTGGATTCGAACCAACGGATGCCGATATCAAAAACCGGTGCCTTACCACTTGGCGATACCCCTATCAGGTAACTTTGAAATGTCGCATTGGTGACTCGTTCAAACTATTGACCAAGTAAGCTTTACATGGTGCATTTGCCAGAACATCATCAATGTTTATATCATTCGTTACTTCAGTAAAAACACAAGCACCTGTACCTGTAAGTTTTGCAACACCGAACTGGTCGAGATATTGCATCGCTTCATCTACTTCTGGATATAAACTTCTTGCCAAAGGCTCAAAATTATTTCCAAAATCAGACGGCTTTAACTGATAGGCGCAAAATGTAGAGCTCTTCGTGTTTCTTGTCAACGTTTTTTGTGAAAAAAGCAGTTGAGTGCTGATAAAACAGTCAGGTTTTAACACAATGTATTGTTTTTGATCTAAGTCTATGAATGTTAAGTGTTCACCGATACCTTCAGCCCATGCATTTAAGCCATGTACAAAGATGGGAACGTCCGCACCCAACTGAACGGCTAAGTCTGCTAATTGTTCAGTATTGAGTCCGCACTGCCACAGTTGATTGACCACGATTAATGTCGTTGCAGCATCCGATGAACCTCCACCTAAGCCTGCACCCATTGGAATATTTTTTTCAAGATGAATAGATAAACCCGTAGCTGTTTGTGCATACAGTTTAAGTATCTGCGTCGCTTTATAAATCAAATTTTGATTCAAATCGACACTGTTTAAGCCTTCAATATAAATCTGTTGATCCGGACGAGACTCAAATTCTAACCAATCACATAAATCGACCAGTTGGAAAATACTTTGCAACTCGTGGTAGCCGTTTTCACGTCGACCTGTAATGTGCAAAAACAAATTCAGTTTTGATGGAGCTGGGACACGGATCATAACGAAGCAAATTAACGGTTTTGAATGACCATTGTAATACGGTTTTCTGCACCATTTTCAAGTGCTTGTTTTAAAATCAACCGATTTGGCATTTTAGCTTGCTCGTTATAGCTCAGTTCCACGTTCCAGCCATCTTCAACAATTTGAGTTGCACGTTTTTCAGCATCTCTTTTTATTTGAGCCTGAACTGTCGCAGGTTTGGCTTGAACCCAATTGACCAAATGGGTGATCGGTGCTTGCCAACCTGTGGCTATTTTTAAGAGTTCTTCGGGGGTTTCTGCTTGAATCAACCCAGTTTTAGCACTATTGAGGCTGACTTCACCCGGACGGCCTGTAATTTGTGTTTTACCCACACCTAAAATGCCACTCAGTTCAATATCAAACTCTTGTTGCTGTTGTACCCAGGTAAAAAAAGCACTACCTGTTTGTTCAGGTGTACGTACCCCAATTTTACCTTGTAAGCTAAATTGTTGATCTGTTTCGGTTTGTATGGTGTTTGGATCAAGCTGCGGTTTGGTAAATTGTTGACAGCCTGTTAGTGCCAAGCTACTTGCAGCAAGTAGGCTTAAACTCAGATTTGAGAAAATACGCATAAAAACTATGAGCTCTTTTTCAGTTGTTGGGGTAACAATAAAGTATTGAGTTGATCCAATTGAGGATCATTTGGATGTTTTTGTTTGAGTTGTTGTAACACCGTAGAGAATTTTTGCAGATCACCTAACATATATACAGAACGTGCATAACGCACTCCAATATTGACACTGCCACTGAGAATGTAGGCTTTTTCTAAGACTCTGGCTGAGGTGCTAAAGTCATTTTGTAAATAACAAATAAAGCCTAGAGTATCTAAGATGGAAGCTTGCTCAGGTGCATACTCTAAAGCGTGTTCAACAAATCTTCGAGCATCATCTAAGCGTCTGTTTTGTAATGCTAAAGTGTAAGCGTATGCATTTAAGTATGTCGGGCTATTGGGCTCAATGCTTAAAAGTTGATTGAGCAGTTTTTCAAGTTTTTCCTTGTCTGTATGTGCATCTAGCATCAGCACTTCAGAATAGACCAGCTCAGGGTCATCTGGTATGTTTTTAATCGCTTCATCCAATAGACGCATAGCAGCAGCTTTGTTATTCATACGCTTTAATATATCGGCTTGTGCTTGATACAAAAAACTTGCATGTTGCGGATAATTGACCCGTTCTTGGGTTAAAAAACGCAGTGCGTCATTGAGTTTATTTTGTTCACTATAAATACTGATGAGGCTACGACGTGACACCGTATACAAGCTACCATCGACTAAACGATAGTAGGCCTTTGCTGTTTCAAAGTGTTGCTTTCGTTCAGCATTTACAGCAAGGTAGTAGTAGGCTTCATTTTGATATTCGGCTGAATTCCGTAGTTCAACCAAATATTTTTCTGCTTTTTCGTACTGTTTTAGGTCAATACTGGTTAAACCGGCAATAAATAAGGCATCTTCATTATCAGGCCACTTTTTAATAAGACTTTCAAGTTTGCCTAAGGCTTCATTGGAAGCATTTACTTTAATTAAGTATTTAGCTTCTGCTAAGCGAACCTCGACATTGTCACGGTGCTTACGACTCGATTTTGCATACCAATTACGCGTTTCTTCCTCTAGACCCAGAGCACTGAGTAAATTGGCTTTCATAAGAATATAGCCTGTAACACGACCACGCTTTTTTAGGGCTTTATTGATTGTGATTAGTGCTTGTTCAAGCTGCCCATTTTGCGCTTCTAAACCTGCAATCAGAGCTAAAATAGAGGGGTTGTTGCGCTCTTTACTTGAACGCAAGGCTTGAATTAAGACTTCTTGATCTTCAGGTTCTTCTGGGGCAATTCCTGCAAAAATTTGTTCCAAATCGGCATTTGCGTCGATATTGAGAATTTTGTCTAATGTTTCAGCAGCAAGCTCATATTCATGCGCTTTCAGTGCAATGTGGGATAGATAAAATAATGCAGGAACGTCAGTGGGTTCTTGCACCACCCAATGCGTCGCAATGTCGAGTGCGGCACGTAAGTCATTTTGTTCAAGGGCAATATTTAAAGCGCGTTGTTTAATGGTCGTGGAATTACTTTTAATCGCAAGGACCGTATAATTATGCAATGCCGTTGCATTATCTTGGTAGGCCAGTGCAAATTCGGCAATCATACTTTGTTGAATTGCATCATAATTAGATAGCGAAAATTCTCCAGCTGCTCTAAGATGAGCACTAGATGCCATGCTACCGACGAGTAAGAATGTGGTAGAATATTGCTTAATTCTCGCGCCGCTCAGTCGGCAATGTGTTTGACGCAATTTTTCTTGATCCAAGTATGCTTTTTATGACACCGTTATTGCACAATAGCATAAATTTAGCGAAATGATGATCTGATATGTCTTTCTTTGCATTGGGTGTCAACCATCAAACCGCCTCCGTAGAGTTGCGTGAACAAATTGCATTTAACCCTGAAAAGTTAACGCAACTGCTTGAGCAACAAGGCCAAAACCATGACTTAAATGAAATGGTGGTGGTGTCTACGTGTAACAGAACAGAAGTGTATGCTATGTCTGAAAACTCAGATATGGTATTAAACTGGCTCGCCCAAGCAAATGGTATAGATGTTAAACAACTGTTGAATCATGTATATCGTTATGAAAATGCGCAGGCCGTGACACACTTAATGCGTGTTGCAAGTGGTTTAGACTCACTTATGCTTGGTGAGCCGCAAATTTTGGGACAGGTTAAATCTGCACTGTCGCTCGCTAAATCGGCACATACCGTTTCCCCGCACTTAAACCGAATTTTTGAATATGCTTTTTATGCAGCGAAGCGTGTGCGCTCGGAAACGGCAGTTGGCAGTCATGCTGTATCCATGGGGTATGCTGTTGCTCAGCTTGCTTTGCAAGTTTTTAGTAAACCTGAAAAGTTGACGGTCATGGTGGTTGCTGCGGGTGAAATGAATAGTTTGGTGGCAAAGCATTTAGCTGAAATGGGAGTCGCAAAAATCCTGATTTGTAACCGTACCCGTGAGCGGGCTGAAAGTTTAGCTCAGGAAATTGCACATCGGGTAGATGTTGAAATTATTGAGTTTGATCAACTGGCGAACAATCTTTCACGCGCAGATGTCATTTCTAGTTGTACGGGAAGCTTGCATCAAGTCATTCATTATCCAGATGTGAAGGCGGCCTTAAAAAAGCGTCGTTATCAACAAATGTTAATGGTGGATTTGGCTGTTCCGCGTGATATAGACCCGAAAGTTGAAAGTTTGGATGGCGTCTATTTATATGGCGTGGATGACTTGCAATCGGTGATTGATGAAAACCTTGCTCAGCGTCGTCAGGCGGCGGTTGAAGCTGAGGTGATGGTGAATCAACTGGCAACGGAGTTGGTGACACAGCAAAAAGTCAATCTAGCAGGCGAAACCATTCATGCCTATCGCGAGCAAGGTGAACAGTTCAGACTAGAAGAATTACAACTCGCATTAGCTCGTATTGCAAAAGGGGAACAAGCAGAACAGGTGATGCAGGATTTTGCACATCGTCTGACACAGAAATTACTGCATCCAACCTCGATTATGCTACGTGAAGCAGCTAAAGCTGAAGATCCAAGTTATTTTGAACATATGCAAAATTGTTTAAATGAGACTTTTGCTAAACGACGTAAAACTAAAAAGTAAATCCAAATACAAAAATCTAATAGGTTTAAGTAATTAGTCTTAAGCCTATTTTTTTGGTCAATTCATTTAGCTTTTGACGTAGATTACGTGATTCAACTAGGCTTAAAGGTGCTTTTAGTTTTTGGCGCAAATATTTTTCTTCAAGCGAGAGAGCATATTCGCTGGCCAGTTTATCGGCCATTTCAGGTGTTTTGGTCAGCACTTCAATATTGGTGCGCTGCATAATATCGGCAATTGCATTGGCATAACGGCTACACGCACCCAAAACATAATAGGTTGCCAGTTCTTGGTCATCGGGCAAATCATCAAAGATGCCATCTAAGACTTGTAGCACATGTGCCAAAAGTTCATCTTCAGGTAGATAAGCGCGCAAGGTTTCAAAGTGAATATACAAAAATGGATGGTGGATCAGAACGGCGAGCGCGAAGTCCTCATCTTTGGTGCGAATATTAAATGACAACGAGGCGTCGTTGCTAACTTGAGGCGTCCAACGGCGACCAAAACCGAGTTTTTCTTTAAAGGATTGATTCAATAAATAACGGAAAGAGCCTGTTTTTGGCAATAAATCTGTCAGTTGACGCAACTCACTCATGACCTGACTTTTGCCTTCAGGACTACTGATGTCATGGTTCTGCGTCAGGTGGGCAAAAACAAAGTCTGAAAGTAGAGGAGCTTGTTGCAATAGTTTATTAAAGTTTTCAATACCTTCACGACGAATCAATGAATCAGGATCATGATCACTCGGTAAAACAAAAAACTTCAGTTCACGACCATCATTGAGTAAAGGCAACGCGATTTCTAAAGTACGACGTGCTGCTTTTTGTCCCGCCAAGTCACCATCGAAGGCGATGGTAATACGGTTGTTTTGCTTAAACAGAATATTTAAATGTTCGGTGTTACTGGCAGTCCCTAAAGTCGCCACGGCACCTGCGATGCCATACTGCTGTAGCGCAATCACATCCATATAGCCTTCGACCATTAGCCAGTCTTGAGCCTTTTGTTTGCGACCTTCATATAAACCATAAAGTAACTGGTTTTTATGAAATACCTCAGAGTCTGGTGAGTTGATGTATTTGGGTTTGATTTCGTCATTCAGGGCACGACCACCGAAGCCCACTACACGACCTTTGGCATCACGAATCGGGAAAATAACGCGGTCACGGAGTAAGTCAAAGTCCCGTCCACTGTCACTGGTGCGAATCAGTCCGAGTAGCTTTAAGCCTTCGATATCTTGTGGAAAGGCTTTTTCTAAGTGTTGCCAGTCTTCAGGGGCATAGCCTAAACGCCAATATGCAATAGTATCTCGACTGAGTCCACGTTGTTTAAAATACTGCTGTGCGGTACGACTATGTGGGAGTTGTTGTTCATAGTACTGTGCAATATTTTCTAATAGGTCGTATAAATTACCTTCTTGAACAGGGGCGGTGTTAAAGCCCTCAAAAGCTTCAAAATCTGCATAGCTCTCTTGGTAGTCCATGGACTGAAATTCAGCAAATGGATCATGTTCAACCTGAAATTCGGCTTGTGCAGGAGTACGTTCAACCTTAGCTTCCGTCGCTTCTATTTTGGGTTGTTCGACAGGTTTGGCTTCGCGTTTATATACCAGTTTTTTCGACTCACGATTGTCTTTAGGCAGTTCGATGCCTGTTTGACTCGACAAATCCTTCATCACATCTATAAAACTACGACTGTCGATGTCCATTAAAAAACGAATGGCATTTCCATTGGCCTGACAACCAAAACAGTGAAAATACTGTTTGTCACGGTAAACGTGAAAAGATGGTGATTTTTCCTGATGGAATGGACAACAACCTGAATAGGTACGACCTGACTTTTTAAGTTTCACCCGTTGACCAATCAGGTCGACAATGTCGGTCCGATCTAGAATTTGATCAATAGTATGTTGAGGAATAGCCATGTCGAGTCGTCAATCGCTGAAGTCTTTAGAAACGTGAAAAAATAGAGAGATGGATGCTTTAAAAATGCAAAAAACCATCAAAGTTAAATTGTTTTGTATACCTTTTGAGCGTTTTGATCAAGCGAAAACAGCATAAAACAAAAGGGCAAGTATGATAACTTGCCCTTTGTAAAATAGCGAATATTTCAAATGAATTATTCAGCTCCAGTGCTTGCGTTGTCTGGTGTTTTAGGACGGTCGAGTAAACCTAAGCTGATGCGGTTGGTAAAACTGCGCTCAGTCATTTCTTTCGGTTGCTCAATTTTTTGCTCAGAACTATTTTGCTCTTCACGACCAAACACACCTAGAGTTGCACGGTTGATCCAACTTGCTTCTTTACGTGCTGCGCGTAAGTTTACTTCACCATTTGATTTTACTAAATTTGGATAATTCAGTTTGAGTACATCAATGTACTGTTGAGCGGTTTGTTTATCGCCCAATTGCGTATAAGAGTATGCCACTGTCGCTAAAGCTTCAGGTATTTGCGGGCTTTGAGGATAATGTTCAATCACCCATTGCGAACGCTCTAATGCTGCAACCCATGCTTTACGTTTGATATTAAAGCGTGCTGCATTCATTTCACTTTCAGCCAACTCATTGCTGATAAACTTCATACGCTGAGCTGCATCTACCGCATAAGTGCTTGAAGGATAGCGACGAATGAAATCTACAAAGTTTTGATAAGCAACTTTCAAATAACTCACGTCACGGTGTGACTGCTTTAAAGAAGTATAGCGTAGTAAACCATCATAGTTTTGCTCCATATTGGCTACACCACGTACATAGTAGGCATAGTCCACGTTTGGATGTTGAGGGTTTAAACGAATAAAACGGTCAGCCAGTGCAATGGTGCCTTCATAATCTTTCTGCTGGAATTTCACATAGAGCAATTCAAGTTGTGCTTGTTGTGCGTATTCGCCTGTTGGATAGTATGTATCTATGGCTTCTAGGTGTTTCGCAGCATCGGTATATTGACCACTTTTTAGTGCTGTTTCTGCTTTTTGAATATAAACCTGTTCACTCGATTGTGGACCGGTATCTACCACTTCTTTCTTGGGATTGCTGCTACAGCCTACCATTGCCGATGCAATGCCAACCGTAAGAGCAAGCATTGTCATTTTATAATGTGGTAGCGACATAAAAATTCCTCTGTTAATGCGGGCAATGAGCTACAATTGCACTATTAAATCACTTTTGTTTGAATGATCAAATGACTCAAGCACAATCTTCCGATCCAAATTTCCCTGAAACTGATTTCAATTTACTTGAAGATTCTGAGGATGCAGATAACCATACTTCAAGCTCTACTGCAACACGTTTATCGTTGCAATTTCAACTGGATGAATCTTATCTCGGACAGCGTATAGACCAAGTTGCAGCACTGATTTGGAGCGACTTTTCGCGTGAAAAGCTCAAACAGTGGCTGAAAGAAGGCCATTTGTTGGTAAATGGTAACAGTGTCAAACCTAAATATAAATGTGAAGGATTTGAACTGTTAACCCTTGACGTTGAACTAGAAGCACAAACTCGTAGCCTGCCTGAAGATATTCCACTGGATATCGTCTATGAAGATGATGACATTATTGTCGTGAATAAACCCGTTGGTATGGTGGTGCATCCAGGTGCTGGAAATTCATCAGGGACCTTGGTCAATGCATTGTTACATCACTATCCAAAATCGTCAGAACTGACTCGTGCGGGCTTGGTACATCGGATTGATAAAGATACGTCTGGTTTGTTGGTCGTTGCAAAAAACTTAGAAGCACAATTTTCACTGAGCAAGCAGTTGGCTAAAAAGTCGGTCTATCGCGTATATGACTTAATTGTATATGGCAATGTAATTGCGGGCGGTACGGTGGATGAACCGATTAAACGTCACCCTGTAGATCGTGTCAAAATGGCGGTATTGCCAGGCGGTAAAGATGCTGTAACACATTACAACGTGAAAGAACGCTTCCAACATTTCACCCGCATCCAAGCTCGTCTTGAAACTGGACGTACGCATCAAATTCGTGTGCATTTTAGTTATATTGGTTTTGGTTTAGTTGGTGATCCTGTGTATATGCCACGTGTACGTGTGCCTGCAGGTGCATCGGAGCTTTTAGATGAGACTTTACGTGGTTTCAGACGCCAAGCGTTACATGCAGCAGAGCTCGGTTTGAAACATCCTCGTACAGGGGAAGAAATGCTGTTTAAAGCGCCGTGGCCAGCAGACTTGGCGACCTTGGTCGATGTACTACGCACGGAAAATAAAGCTTACTGATTTATAGCTGAATCATCATAAGGACAGTATATGCAATTTGTTCAAGGACTTCCGGCAGGTGTTTTTGTGGGACAAACCCGTGTGCATCATGATCGTGCTTTAGAGACCACTCAAACTGAATTGCAAGGTTTTAATTTGGCTTTGCATGTACAGGATGATGCCGCACGTGTGCAACAGCATCGTATGATTTTGCTTGAAGAGTTTGCAGGCTATGGGGTCGATAAAATCACATGGATGACGCAAACTCACAGCACTATATGCCGGGTAGTGAATGAGCAAATTGACTTTGATGCTCAAGAAGGGGATGGTTTGGTGACACAGCGAGCAAACCATGCCCTGATGATGATGACTGCAGATTGTTTACCCGTAGTTTTAGGCAATGCTGACGGTACCGAGGTTGGGAACTTACATGCAGGTTGGCGTGGGTTGGCGCATGGCATTATTGAAAATACCATTGCCAGTATGAACACTCAGCCGACATGGGCTTGGTTGGGTGCAGCTATTAGCCAATCATGTTTTGAAATTGGCGCTGAAGTTAAAGATGCTTTTTGCTCAAAATATGCTGCGCTTGAATCTGCATTTCAAACAGGTGAGCAAGCTGGAAAGTATTATGCTGACTTATATGCAATCGCAAAATTCATTCTAAAACAGCACGGTGTTGAAGTAGTCTCTGGCGGTGATCAGTGTTCCTTTAGCCAGTCGGATGAGTACTATTCTTATCGACGTCATGCCAAAACTGGGCGTATGGCGACTTTTGTGTTTATGCAATAGTTTTGGCGTGTGATCAAGTGCTTGGCTGTTTTAATCCTTGTACTTACTCCCCACTCAGCGAGTGGAAGTGTTAAACTTAACTCAATTCTTTGCTCTTAAAAATTTCCATGTCTGTACCTGATCTTGTTTCTGTTGCACCTGTTCATGTGTGTGTGGTTTATCATAGCGCCTATGGTCATACGGCGAAAGTCGCTCAGTATATTGCACAAGGTGCAGAGCAGGCGGGTGCTGACGTGCATTTGATTTCTGTTGCTGCAGTACAATGGGACTTGTTAGATCAGGCCGATATTATTGTAATGGGTTGCCCAACCTATATGGGGAGTCTCACAGCGGCACTAAAACAGTTTATGGAAGATTCCTCTAAGCGTTGGTTAGCACGGGCTTGGCAAGGAAAATTAGCTGCAGGCTTTACCAATGGTGGTGGCTTAAGTGGCGATAAACTGGCGGTATTACAACAGATTAATCTATTTGCAATGCAACATGGTATGTTGTGGGCAGGTTTACCGTTTATGCCGACGGGACGTAGCCAACACGATATTAATCGGATGTCGAGCTTTTTAGGTTTGATGACTCAGTCAGACAATGCCAGTGTTGAAATAACCCCACCCGAAGGCGACTTGGAAACTGCTCGAAAGTTCGGAAAATATTTGGTCGAGCTAAAAGCGGATTATTAACAGTTCCAATAAGAAAAAACCTCCACATGGGAGGTTTTTTCTTACTTATGCATAATACGGGCTTTATCGCGTTGCCAGTCACGATCTTTTTCCGTGGCACGTTTGTCATGTAGCTGTTTGCCTTTCACTAAAGCGATTTCTAATTTCGCACGTGGCCCTTTCCAATAAGCAACAAGCGGAACGCATGAATAACCTTTTTGATTCACTGCGCCGAGTAACTTATCGAGTTCACGACGGTTCAACAGTAACTTACGGGTACGGGTCGCTTCAGGAACAATGTGCGTAGATGCACTGAGTAAAGGCTGAATTTGAGCACCGAACAGGAAAGCTTCGCCATTTTTAAAGGTAATATAACTCTCAGACAACGTCATACGACCTGCACGTAACGATTTTACTTCCCAGCCTTGCAGTGACAGGCCAGCTTCAAATTTTTCTTCAATAAAATAGTCGTGACGTGCACGTTTATTCTGTGCAATCGTCCCGCTGGTATTTTTTTTAACTACAGTTGCTTTCGCCATAATCAATTACTTCCAACAATGTACCTATTGTGCCTTAAAGCAGGGTTAAGGTGAAGTTTTTTCAAATTTATGGAGTTTCTTCACCTATAAAACAAGTTTTTGCTAAAATATGGCTCTACAAAATCAACAGAGTAAAAATGGATGTCTAAAACTCGCGTCATTTATCCGGGGACTTTTGATCCAATTACCAATGGTCATATTGATTTGGTCACACGTGCATCACGTATGTTTGATGAAGTGGTGGTTGCCATTGCCATTGGTCATCATAAAAACCCTGTCTTTAGTTTAGAAGAGCGTGTGAGCTTGGCCAAAGCATCATTAAGCCATCTTGATAATGTTGAGTTTGTAGGTTTTGATGGTTTGTTGGTGAATTTCTTCCGTGAACAAAAGGCAACGGCTGTGCTGCGAGGATTGCGTGCAGTGTCTGACTTTGAATACGAGTTCCAGTTAGCTAATATGAACCGTCAACTTGATTCACACTTTGAGGCGGTGTTTTTAACGCCGTCAGAGCAGTATTCATTTATTTCATCGACGTTGATTCGTGAAATAGCACGTTTAAAAGGTGATGTGACCAAGTTTGTACCGCAAGCTGTGGTTGCAGCTTTTGAGCGTAAACATCAACAAGGTTGGTAGAGTGTCTTTATATATAACCGATGAATGCATCAATTGTGATGTTTGTGAACCTGTGTGCCCCAATGAAGCCATCTTCATGGGGGAGCTGATTTATGAAATCAATCCAGACTTATGTACAGAGTGTATCGGACACTATGATAAACCCCAGTGTCAATTGTTCTGTCCAGTGGATTGTATTCCGCTTGATCCTAATCATGCGGAAACTGAAGATGAGCTCATGGACAAATATAAAAGGCTGATTGCTCAAAAAAGCGCAAGCAATTAAGTCTAAGATTTGATACTATGCGCCTCGAAGTGAGCCAGACGATCGCTGCTGTGGAGATCTCCGTGATTGAAGCAGGGGAGGAAAGTCCGGGCTTCATAGGGCAAGGTGCCAGGTAACGCCTGGGCGGCGTGAGCCGACGGAAAGTGCAGCAGAGAGTAGACCGCCTTCATTATGGTTTCGAGCAATCGAAATCGGAGGTAAGGGTGAAAGGGTGCGGTAAGAGCGCACCGCATGGCTGGTAACAGTTCATGGCATGGTAAACCCCACCGGAAGCAAGACCAAATAGGGATCCTTTAGGCATGGCCCATGCTGGATCCGGGTAGGTCGCTTGAGCGTATGAGTGATTGTACGCCTAGAGGAATGATCGTTCTCGACAGAACCCGGCTTATCGGCTCACTTCAACAAATTTTGATCAATTAAGCGCGCAAGGTACTTGACGTACTGGTGAGAACACCACATAATGCGCGCACAGTTTACGGCTATGTAGCTCAGTTGGTTAGAGCACCGCACTCATAATGCGGGGGTCACAAGTTCAAGTCTCGTCATAGCCACCATTTTTATAGATCATGCTCTCAGCATGATCTTTTTTTTTGTGGGAAATAAAGGCTGTAAAACTGTTTTTATTGACTGGTTATTTCTGAAGTGGCTTTGTGGTTTGTTGTACTGTTATTTCGATATTTAAAGCAAAGCTGTGACTACTGATATATTTTATCTTCTAAAATTTTCCCTCGCAGTTCATGTTTTCAGGCGTTAAATTGATCTGCATCTGTAAGTTGTGAATGTGTTGCCAGTTGGCTTGATGTTCGGGCAATGCAAAAATTTGATGATCGACTAAATTGAGTTTTTTTAAAGAGATGTGCTGACTTGCACAGTAGCGTCCTTCGGCTCTTTCTAAAGCTAAGTTTTGCTGTGCTGTTGGACTTAAGCGATCTGCGGTTAGTATTTGTTGTTGTCCTTTGGCATAGTTGACCAGTATCTCTCGGTCTTTTAGGCTAAAGAGTAGATTTGAGTTGATATAGGCCGCTACATCACGCCGTACACCGTTATAGTTGGTGATCATGGGGGAAATCAGCTGACAACTGCTCAATGCTACAGTGCTCAGGATGATGAAAAGACTAAAGTCTTTTTTCATTACCTTTCTCGTAAATATGTTTAAGTTAAATACAGCTTGCAGCATAAAAATAAGTTTAAAAAGAGTGGTTTGCTGAAAAATTGCTAGTTTAAAGTGTATTTGTTTATGGAATAACCATTTGTGTGTAAAAAGGGTTGACGCTTGTCTTTGAACTTTGCATAATGCGCGCACAGTTTACGGCTATGTAGCTCAGTTGGTTAGAGCACCGCACTCATAATGCGGGGGTCACAAGTTCAAGTCTCGTCATAGCCACCATTTTTATAGACCAAGCTCTCAGCTTGGTCTCTTTTTTTGTGTGTGAAAAATATATTTTTATTTTTTAAATGAAAAATAGCCCAAACATTTGTTTGGGCTGTTTTGATTGGGAGATAGCTTATACGCCAGCTTTCCATCCATTTACGATTGGGTAGCGACGTTCACGACTAAATGCACGTGAGCTGATACGTGGCCCAATTGCACCTTGGCGGCGTTTGTATTCATTGAAATCGACCAAACGAATTACTTTTGCAACCACTTCAGCATCAAAGCCTTTGGCAATGATGTCATCTTGGCTCATATCTTCTTCGATATATGCATACAAAATGGCATCCAGTACATCATACGGTGGTAAAGAGTCTTGATCTTTTTGATCTGGACGTAGCTCTGCTGAAGGTGGACGAGTAATCACACGCTCAGGAATCACAGGCTTGTCGGAAATGCTGTTACGGTATTTTGCAAGTTCAAACACAATGGTTTTATACACATCTTTCAATACGGCAAAACCACCCACCATGTCGCCATAGAGCGTGCAGTAGCCCACAGCCAATTCTGATTTGTTGCCTGTAGATAGCACTAAATTACCAAATTTGTTTGATAAACCCATCAGCAGTGTACCGCGGGCACGTGCTTGCAAGTTTTCTTCAGTTGCATCCGCAGGGCTGTTGCCAAAGAACGGATAAAGTGTTTGCATAAAGCTGTTCACAATCGGGTTGATTTCAGCAATCCCGAAAGTTACCCCCATACTTTTTGCTTGTTCAGCCGCATCTTCTACACTGATTTGAGCGGTATAGGTATATGGCATCATTACGGCTTGGACTTTGTCTGCACCAATTGCATCGGCAGCAATGGCAAGAGTCAGAGCTGAGTCGATCCCGCCTGATAAACCAAGAATCACTCCAGGGAAACCTGAGCGCTGTACATAGTCACGGGTCGCCATCACTAAGCTTTGGTAAATCTCGGCCATAGTGTCTAGAGCAGGCGGTAGCGCATTGACCTTAAAGGCTTGTTGTTCTGCTTCATATTCCGCGAAATATAGGGCTTCTTTAAAGCTTTCTGCTTGAAGTGTAATAGAACCATCTTTAGCGATTACAAAGCTTGTACCATCAAAGATCAGGTCATCTTGACCACCGACTTGGTTCACATAAACCAAGTTGAGGTTCATTTGTTTCGCAAGGGCAGACATGGTTTCAATGCGATGCTGAGGTTTACCTACTTCGTATGGTGAAGCATTTAAAATCAAAGCCGTTTCAACATTCAGTTGTGCCAGTTGTTGTACGGTTGAAAGTGACCAAACATCTTCACAAATCAACACACCAAACTTATGTTCAAGATATTCAAAAACAAGGTGTTGATGTCCTTCAGTGAAGTAACGCTTTTCATCAAACACGCTGTAATTTGGCAAGTTTTGTTTGTTATACACACCCAAAACCTGTCCATCTTTCATGACCGCAGCTGCGTTATAGCGTTGACCGTCTTCAGTTTGATTGACAAAACCAAAGACCATCACAATGTCTTTTACTGTTTTAAGTTGTTCAAAAACTTGTTGCGTGCGTTTGGTTAGGCTTGGACGTAGAAGTAAATCCTCTGCTGGGTAACCAATGCTCGAAAGTTCTGGAAAAATAATTAAATCAGCATTTTGTTTTTTTGCTTCATTGGCTTGTTCCACCATTTTCAGGGCATTTGCTTCGAGGTTGCCAATGTGCGGAGAGAACTGTGCAAGTGCAATTTTAAAACTTTTCATTTCCAACTAAATCCTATACCTATAGGGATATATACACGACGATTGAGTTTGTTATAGCTATAAGTTCAACGTAGTGCAATTGACGAAAAACAAATAGAAGTATTAATCAATAATAAGTGCGAATACTATATACGAAATGCGATTTTTTTTAAGGGATATTCTAAAAAAAATCCGTAAATGTCCTTAAAAAGAACAAATTATTCTAATGTCTTTATGGAGTGTGATTGTGTGGTTTCAACCGCTTTTACAAAAAATACAGCAAAAGTTTGAACTTAAAAACCGTCCTCTGACTGAAGCTGAAAAAAAGCTCGCCAGCAGTATTTTCGGGAACAGTCTGAACATGGATTCGGTTCGAATTATCGCACATCGAGCAGTGCTGCCGCATTATGCGATTAGCCCGAATGGACATGTCTATTTTAATATCAAAGACTGGTGCGAAAACTTTGCCGACCAACCGATTCATCAACAAGCTTGGTTGATTCATGAGCTGACACATGTTTGGCAAATTCAGCAGGGACTCGCTGTAGTCCGTAAGGCGCTTTTTAACCGTCAATATCGTTATGCATTAAAACAAGGGAAGCAGTTTTTAAGCTATGGCATCGAACAACAGGCGCAAATGGTGCAAGACTATTTTCTTAAAAAACACTATGGTGAAGAGTGCTCGGCCTATGAGCAGTGTATTCCTTTTGTGGCACACAAAGCCTCGTTTTGACCCCGATAGATAAATCTGCAGAGTGATTGTTAGACAACAGATTTTAAAGTCATAAATTGCAAATTATTTGAAGAAAAATGCCAGTGGCATAGGGGAAGTGGACTCTTATTTTGAATGCAAAGCACAGGTAAAAAATCGTGAGATTGAGCCTGAAAACGAGCTAAAAATAAGAAGGAATGTCCTATGCGTATCGCTCTTCCATTAAAAGGTAAAGCCAGCCGATTTTTTGCGGGACCAGTATTCGATGCTGAAAAACAGTCTGCGATTATTCCGATTCGGCATATGAAATTTGACTTTGAAGCGGAGAAAATTGATCCCAAATTCTACTTAAATGCCGAGTTGGCGAGTGCTTACTTTGCATCACTCTCGATCTTTCTGACCTATGGTGAAGACTTGGTGATTGATACCGCCCGTTATCACCGCGATTTCCTCACAGACTCTGTATTAAAACAACGTGTGACGTCTTTGATTGGTCAGGAGGCACTGCATTCAAAGTTACATGAAGAATTGAACGATACTTTCAAACAGGTGGATTTGCCGGTTGGCATTTTTCGTTATTTAGCCGAAATCGTTTTTGACTACGGTTTTAACCGTTTACCACAACCGATGAAATTGTCTTTGATGGCGGGCATTGAACATTTTACCGCAGTGCTGTCCGAATACATGATGAATCATGAAGAGATTTTCTTCGATTCTCAAGATGAAAAACAACGGGCGATTTGGATGTGGCACATGTTAGAGGAATCTGAGCACAAAGACATTGCGTATGATGTGTTTCAATCGCTTTCCAATAACTATGCTTTGCGTATTGCAGGCTTTTTTCCAGCGCTGATCACTATTTTACTGCTGATTTCTGTGGCATCAGTTTTTGTCCCGTTTTATCGCAAACCGTCTAATTTGCTGAGTCTCAGTTATTGGAAGGATGTGCCGCGGAGTTTCAGTCTCTTGTTTGGGCTGAAAAGAGGTGTTTATGGCAGTAGTTGGATGCATATTTTTGACTATTTACGTCCGAGCTTTCATCCGAATGATTATGATACCTCTGCATTTTTAGATTATTACAAAGAGCGTTTACTACATCCAGAAACAGGAATGTTAACCCCCTATTTCACCAAAGAATTTACTCCAGTACTGAAATCATAGAAGGGGGCGATGACATGGGACTGTTGAATAAAAAAAATAAACCAAGTCAAAAAGCTTATGCGGTTGTAACGGGTGCAGGCAGTGGTATTGGTCGTAGCTTTGCACTGGAATTGGCCAAGCGTGGTGGTGATGTCATCTGTGCAGATATTGACTTAAGCTCGGCACAGGAGACGGTAGATTTGATTCAGTCGATGACATCTTCGTCAGCCTATGCGGTGCACTGTGATGTTGGATTAAAAGAATCTGTACACACTTTGGCGGAGCAAGCGGAACAGTTTTTGGGGCATCCTGTTACCTTGCTCATCAATAATGCAGGAGTTGGGTTGGGTGGCAAGTTTGATGAGGTGTCGCTAGAGGATTGGCAGTGGTGTATGCACGTCAACTTGTGGGGGGTAATCCATGGTTGCCACTACTTTGTACCCAAATTTAAACAGCAAGGTTTTGGTGCCATTATCAATGTGGCATCGGCTGCGGGCTATACTGCAGCCCCTGAGATGACAGCGTATAACGTAACCAAGTCTAGTGTTTTGGCACTATCGGAAACACTAGCTTCAGAACTTCATACTTATAACATTGCAGTCAATGTGCTGTGTCCAACCTTGGTGCCGACCAATATTATGAAGAATGGGCGTTTGCCGAGTCGCTATTCTGGACTGGCTGACAAACTGCTGATGAACCATGCGTTTACCACCAGTGATGCTGTGGTCAGAAAAACCTTGAATCGTTTAGATGCAGGCAAGCTTTATACCATTCCACAACCTGATGCCAAATTGTTTTGGTGGATGAAACGCGCATCGCCAAGCTTATACGTCAAGCTTTTAGGTCTGGGTTATCCACTGTTTAATCAAATCACAAAATAAGAACAGAGAAAAATGAATATAGAAATGCAATTAGAGATAGAGCAAGCAGATGTGCAAGAGCCGTCTGATCAAATGCAAGATCAAACGACAACGTCAAAAAGTGCGGAAGCTCAACCTAAGCAGGCTCGTAAAAAGGCTGTACTTAACCCTAAAGCCGTACATACATACGATACTATTGTTGTGGGTGCTGGGATTTCGGGCATTGCTGCGGCTTATAAAATGAAACAAGTCGGCTATCAGGACTATCTGGTATTAGAAAAAGCGGAGAGCGTTGGTGGCACGTGGCGTGATAATAATTACCCTGGCTGTGGTTGTGATGTACCCTCGGCCTTGTATTCATTTTCCTTTGCACCTAGTCATCAATGGAGCCACTTATTTGCGTAACAACCTGAAATTTTAAGTTACTTGGAACAGGTGGTTGAGCAGTTTGAGCTGCAAGACAAAATCCGTTTTCAGCATGAGTTGCTCAGCGCAAAGTGGAATGAAGAGGCGAGTATTTGGCAACTCAAAACCTCTCAGGGGGCATATCAAGCACGAACCGTGATTTTTAGCACAGGGCCGATTACAGAACCATCCTTACCTAACATTAAAGGGATAGCGGGATTTAAAGGAGAAATGTTCCATTCAGCCCGTTGGAAGCATGATTATAACTTAACGGGAAAGCGGGTTGCCGTGATTGGAACTGGCGCATCGGCCATTCAGTTTATTCCACAAATTCAACCGTTTGCGAAGGAGCTGATCGTATTTCAGCGAACTGCGCCGTGGGTTTTGCCCAAAGCGGATATGCAATTGAATGCTAGCGTGAAATCGCTGGTGGCCAAATTCCCGATGATTCAGCAAGGTTGGAGGAAGAGTGTTTCCAGTATTTTAAATGGGATCAACTTTGGGCTACGTCATCCTTCACTGCTTGAGCCAGTCAATTTTTTAAGCCGTCAATTATTGAAATTGCAAATACAGGATGACGCCTTACGTAAAGCTGTAACGCCTGACTTTTCGATTGGCTGTAAGCGACTTTTATTTGCCAATAATTATTATCCAGCACTGCAACAAGACAATGTAACGCTGTTGCCACAAGGTTTGGTTGAGATTGATGGGCAGACTGTCATTGCTGCAAATGGTGAGCGATTTGAGGTCGATGTCATTATCTGGGGAACTGGTTTTGAAGTGGCACACCCTCCGATTGGACAACGGGTATGGAATGCCCAGTGTGAGCGATTGGCTGACCTTTGGAAGGGCAGTTCTCCAGAAGCGTACTTGGGGACAAGTTTGGAAAATGTACCGAACGCATTTTTGGTATTGGGGCCAAATATCTTGGTGTATGACTCTTTTATTGGGATTGCTGAAGCGCAGATTCAGTACATTGTAGATGGTCTACTAAAAATGAAGCAGCAAGGCTTTAAACGTATGATGGTCAAGCGAGATGTTCTGCGTTATCACAATGCCAAGGTGCAAACTCATTTGAAAACCACAGTATTTAACCGAGGTGGCTGCTCAAGCTATTATTTAGATCAAAATGGGCGTAACTTCGCGGCTTGGCCGTGGTCCTTGGCTGAGTTAAAGCAACATTTATCTGCACTTGAGCTAAAACACTACGATGTTGTTAAAGCTTAGAGTAGCTTTATTAACAGTAAAATCGCCTGAATTTGCACAGACTGCGAATATTCAAATGATGTTATTGATACATTGTTGATTTGAATTACGCCATATAAAAAAACCACCCATGCGGGTGGTTTTTTATCTATCAACGCAGACCGAATTAACGGTTGATGTCGCGTTGAACTTCGCCAGTGTAAAGCTGACGAGGACGACCGATCTTGTACGGACCGCTGTGCATTTCTAACCAGTGGCTGATCCAACCAACAGTACGTGCAAGCGCGAAGATCACTGTAAACATTTCTGTCGGGATACCAATCGCTTTAAGGATGATACCTGAGTAGAAGTCTACGTTCGGGTATAAGTTACGTTTGATGAAGTACTCATCAGAAAGCGCGATACGTTCAAGTTCCATAGCAAGAGCAAGCTGTGGATCGTTGATGCCAAGCGCACCAAGAACTTCGTCGCAAGTTTCTTTCATTACTTTCGCACGTGGATCGAAGTTTTTGTACACACGGTGACCGAAGCCCATGAGTTTAACTTCTTTAGTTTTCACTTTTTCCATGAAGTCAGCAACGTTCTCTACAGTGCCGATTTCATCAAGCATTTTAAGAACAGCTTCGTTCGCGCCGCCGTGAGCAGGGCCCCAAAGTGCAGAGATACCTGCAGCGATACATGCGTATGGGTTAGCACCAGTAGAACCAGCTAAACGTACTGTAGACGTAGAAGCATTTTGTTCATGGTCAGCGTGAAGAGTGAAGATACGGTCCATTGCTTTAGCAAGGATAGGATCTACTTTGTAATCACGGTCTGCTGGAGTAGCAAACATCATGTACAAGAAGTTTTCAGCGTAGCTTAAGTCATTACGTGGGTAAACGAATGGTTGACCTACAGTGTACTTGTAGCTCCACGCAGCCAAAGTAGGTACTTTAGCAATTAAGCGGATTGCTGTAATTTCACGGTGATCAACATTTTCGATGTCTAAGTTGTTGTGATAGAACGCAGAAAGCGCACCAACTACACCAACCATGATCGCCATAGGGTGAGCATCGCGACGGAAACCATTGAAGAAACGGCTAACTTGATCGTGAACCATGGTATGGTTACGAACTTTAGCATCAAATACTTCTTTTTGCTCAGCTGTTGGAAGCTCGCCATTGAGAAGTAAGTAGCAAGTTTCTAAGTAGTCAGCTTTAGTTGCTAACTGGTCGATTGGGTAGCCACGGTGTAAAAGAACACCTTTGTTACCGTCGATGAAAGTGATTTTAGACTCGCATGCAGCAGTAGCCATAAAACCAGGATCAAAAGTGAAGTGACCTGCGGCCAATACATCCTTAACGTCGATTACATCTGGGCCCAATGTGCCGCTGTAAATTGGTAATTCAATTTCTTTGCCATCAAGCTGTAAAACGGCTTTTTTGCCAGTTGCTTCAGACATTCAATAGATCTCCTGTCCTGGTGAATGTTTTATCTGACTCGAAATACTCATCTTTTAATGCACGAATCAGACGGATTAAAAATTTGCTCTAAGAGTAGAGAGTACTGAAATTTTGTCAATTATACTTATGGATAAAATGATAACTGCCGAGTTTATAGTTAAGATTTAATCCGTTAAAATTTGCATAAAATCACAGCACCGACACACTATAATAAGTTAATTCATGGAGCAAGTGCATAAATAAAAAATGTTGCTGGTGGAATTGTAAGCAGTTTTATATCCAAAAAAGTTCTTTAAAAGAGTAAAAAATCAAGTTGCAGTGTATTTACATTTATTATGATTCTCGTAACTTACGATAAATTTTTTACTGAAAATGGTGCTTTATTACTCATTGTTAAAAACAATAAATTCATTCAAAAAAAATATTTATTTGTATAAAAAAACAGCTTATTTACCATTTCGAAAACGATATATCAGTCACTTTTTTTATTTAAATGCATAGGGTAATTTTGTTTTAATTAAAATTTATTACGAGATATTTCAAGCTTG
>NZ_BKFU01000015.1:0-66433 GCF_008980265.1 Acinetobacter sp. TUM15064
CAGTAAAGCTATCAAAAACCACATCATAAAAAAATCCCCATTAAACCCAAAAGTTTAATGAGGATATTATGAATTGAGCAATTAATCTACTAAACACCCCGCCAATTCAGTTTCCCTAATACCGGCATCAGCTCAACATCTAGCTCTAAAGAACTCTCTAATTTTTCTAAAGATTTAGAAAATAGCTCCAATTCTTGAATAATAGTTTTACAGTCTTTCTTTACAACATCCAAGTGCGCTCTACGAATTAACGTGTACTGATCTGCCCGACGCACCACCAAAGTTCCGTCCTTTTGATTTTCTACAAAGTAACGCCCTTCTGTTTTTGGTAGGTACAAATCATTTCCAGTTGGAGCATAGGGTTTAACTTCATTTTTCACTGGTACTTTTTGTTCTTGGTTAAAGTAACAATCTTCCAAACGCTCAAACACATCCCAAGCATGGTCTGTATCCAGCATTTTGGCATGACGAGCAGCACCACGTGCTGTCCATAAAATGATCCTTGCTGCATTCTTTGAAACATTCCCGAAATTTTCGGGGATGTTCTTAAACTCCTTTAACGCCTCGCCTTCAAGTTTAAAAAAGTGTTTCCCTTCTACAAATCGGTCAGCGTTATAACGAAAGTTATCTAAAATATTTTTTTGAGAAACACCATAAAACCCTGCAAGCTGTGCAGTAGTTACAACGGGAACATTTTTAAAACGGATAACTTGATTATTAGATGCAGAAATTTGTGTACTCATAGTGAATACTCCTTGTGTTATCGGAATGTTCACCACCAAACTCAGGCTAATAAATTGGGTGGCGGATTAAGTAGGATTAGCCTTACCAGTCACAAGGGCCTGGCGCGCCGAAGCGCTCCCACCTAACCCGCCATAGCAGGCGCTATCTACAGAGTGCAGAAAGCTATAGACAATAAAAAACCGCGAAAGCGGTCAATATTGACCTTGTGAAATTGACTGGAGGCTAATCCAAGCACTAGATTTTGCTAGTGCCTTTTTAAAGTAGCTTGGATTGAGCATCTTGTCAATTTCATTCGAGGTTTTCGCTAATATACAACAAAAATCTAAGTTTAGTTAATTTTTTGCGTAAAATTTAAGTTTACTTAATTTTATTCTTTTATATGCAGCTTTGGCTTATTTGCAGTATCTGCATAGTGATTGGCTTCGCGCACAGCATCTAACAGGTCACTCTGGGCTTGATTCAAAGCTGTAGACAACTCAATCAGCTTGGCTGTTTCTACAATACGAATCGTATTAGTCGCTGAATAATTTTGCTTGGTTTGAATTAAAATGTTATCCATTTGGGTAACAAGCTGGCTTTGCTTAAGCAATAAAGCAGTGACAGTTTCTTCTGCCGCTACATATCGACCTAAAGCTTCATAATTAATAGTCATACTGCGCTCCAAAATATTTATATAAAGAATGAAAACCCGCCTAAGCGGATTTCTTTCTAATTGCTTTCAAACGCTCTTCTTCAAAAGTTGTCACTGGAGCGTCTTCATGTGGCATGTATGTGAGAGCAGAAACTGATTCAGGATCTTTCACTTTAAACATGGTGTGATGGGCCATTAAATTACCAAAACCTTGCTCAATTCTGCGTCCAAAAAATAAAGAGCCCCTCTTTTTACGAAAGGCTCTCCATATTTGTAGCTCAGCATTATCTAAGTTTCGTTTTGCTTCTCGGATGGTGCTTCCACCGATTCCGCAACTGACAAGCTCGCACCAGAACTCATTTTCTTCAAGTGCTTGATCTGCTGCTTTCCCGAAAAATCATTAACGTCCTCAGAAGCTTTATACATAGCATCAACAATTGCCGACACTGGCCGACCTACAGCAACAATATCGACAAAAAGTGGCTCTTTGGTGTCTGCATTATAAATAGTTTTTAAAATGCGAATTTTATGCAGATCTGCCATAAGCATACTTGTAAGATCTTGACCTCGCGTTAAATCAACCGATTCATCAAAACTTAAACGTTTTACAGCAATATTCACCGTATAGTCCTTACCATCAATGGTAAAAGCTATTTCTTTTGGCACCAATTCCAAAACCGCATTGTCCAATAATCCTAACAGAGCAGCTGAGCTTAATTTTTCCATTATGGTGTCACCTTAAACTGATCAATTACTTCTGATTGGCGTTTCATTGGAATGGTGTGATTCACCATGGCATCTACAGCAAAGACTGGAGAGCCTTTACGTAGAATAGCTTCAAAACTTGACCAAGTACGAGTTTCAGGAAGTTCAACATCACCGCCTGTTAATGTTGGCTCCGCAATACCATCTGACCACCCCACATAGACTTCAACTTTTTCCTTAGCTGCTGCCAATTCAAGTAATTTCATATGTGAGCCATTTTTGGGATCGGTATCAATTTGAATAGAACCTTCACCCGGTGTCACCAAACCATATTCAGAAGTTTTGGTACTAGTTTCCTCCAAACAAGTGGTATCAACTTCTGATGCGCTGTCATCACCAAGCACTAAGGCCTTAATACAGCCCATTTTGGTTAAGGTAGGTACACTTCCGTGGACAATCCATACAGCAGTACCATTCGCTAAAACACCTTTTTTCTGTTGTGCCATGAGTAGCTACTCCTCAAATTTTTGGCATTAAAAAACCACCTTTCGGTGGTATACAAAACAAATTAGTTAATGACTTATACGCCCGACCAGTAACTCATATCCCAGCCACGGCCAAACAGTTTTGTTTCAAAATCTTCATTATCTGGATGCTTGCCTAGATAAAAAAAACCTATTTTTTCCAGAACTTTAACTGCACGCGATCTTATTGCCTCAGCATCTTCGATATCGTCATGCCAAACCACTAGCTGAAATGAGTTATTTTCATTCACAGCTCCACAATCCACAGTATGCTCTGGATTAGAACCAATTCCCTGAAAAACAATATATGGAACAGGTGTACCAAAATCTGCTGTATTCGGAAATATTCTCTCCCCTAGTTTTGGCCCCAAAATATCATCTGCCTTAAGCGCTCGTGAAATTTCAACTGTCATAAAGCCAATTCCTTATCAATTTCAGCACTAAAAACTTCTGAAAACTTATTCGTTATAGCATCAATATTATTACTTAACGCAGGTCTTAAAAATGGAGTAGCAGGCTGTCTAGATGTACCAAACTCTAAGAATCTCCAATAAAAAACCTTACCTTCAACTTGATAAGTCTTACCCACTCTACCTGTACGTCGATTTTCACTGCTATTTACATAAGGCATTTTTGCCCCACCTCTAACACCTACTTTTATTACAATTGAATTGGAGTCACGGCTTTTACCACCGCGAACAACAATTTCTTTATAAATTTTTTCAGATGTTATTGGATCATCTAGGTTTCTAGCGGCACTTCTTGCAACATCTCTTGCAATATTCATCGCCTGACGTGCAGCTTTTCGCGCAATAGATTTTGCTTTTTTAGGATTGGCCAACAGATCAAGCTTAGATTGCACTTGATCTAAACCCTCAAGCTTAAAATTGACAGCCATATCACCCACCTTAAGAGCGCTGAATGCCCTCTGAAAGTAAAAATGTAATGTACTCATTACCGCTGCCCACATCCTCAAGCGCTTGACTATCAATAGCGTAACGCTTGCCTTTGTAGATCACTGACATTTCTGTATTTATGTCTTCGCGATAACGAATTTTTAAACGCGCAACAACTTTGGACTGATTCGCCTGAGCAGCAATCAAATCCTTACCCGATAAATGCGTAACCTTGGCCCACAATTCTTTATAATCTAGCCATGTCCCAGGTACTGGATAGCCATCCGCATTACGTTCAGTCCCTTTCACTTGGACTACCACACGATGTCGCAATTCACTTGCTAAACCCATAATTTAACCATCCAAATATTCGGACGATGAAGACCCATCGTCTTCATCATTTTCTGAAATAAATTCAGCAATCAAATCATTATTTTGATCAATAATTTTCGCCAAAAGAACATTTTGCTCAGCGTGGCTGTTGATCAGTGCTGTCATTTGCAGGCTTTGATTGCTGATTGTCTCCAGCAGTTGAGAAACTAAGCTGCTGCAACAATTTTCGCATTCGCAGCTCTGCCCGCTTGGTTTGTTTTCGAATCCACTCACGTCTTTCCTCACAACTTGAACAAGTCATCTAAATCACCAATGGAACGTAATATCGAGAAAGTAAGTCTTTGACTGGCTGTGGTAAAAAACCTTCATTTGAAACGGTATCTTTACCAACTCCACGGTTATCATCAAAGTAACCACACATCATCAAAATTGCTCGCTGATGAATCTTATTTTCAGCATCGAATTTATTCAAAATATGGTCTTTCACGGCCTGTTCTGCACTATCTAAAATTGACTGCAAGTCTTGGGCAACAATGTCATCTTCGTCATAGCGAAGATGACGTGCCACGTCAGCTGTTGTCAGTGCCATCATCATCTCCTTTAGACTTTGCCGAACTTGTATCAAACGGATTTTCTTTCGCATCCCGCTTTGAGATAGCTTCAAGTGAATAATTTTGTTGCTGCATATATGGTGTATCACCACCAATTACAGGTTCATAGTTAAATACAGCACGTGCCTCATTAGGCGCAAAAATTCCACGCTGTACGCCCAATGAATAGAAATTCATTTGAGAAATGCTATCCATGCGAAGAAGTATCGAGAGATCTAGGAAAACCTCATAACCTTGAGACTTCAGATCAAATGCTTCATCAAAACAATTTTCAATGGCCTCAATTGGGCTTTGTAAACAACTGTTCAGATAGATTCGCTCCATATCCTCAACTTTTTGGCCTTGAGGGATACTCCCAATACCTACTTTCCATGGCGGAACATTGAATACAGAACAACAGACTTCAGCCGCCCATTTGTGTTGCTCAATCATTTGTGCATCCGCTGCGGGCATGGCCATTGCGATATATTTCACATCGCCACCAAGGACTGCAGTCTTACCAATATTTTCACCTGAATAGTTACTTTCCCATGCGTCTTTAATCTTTTTGGCATCCTCCTCAAGAATCTTGCCAGGCATGGTTAAAATTCCGCTAGGACGACCATTATTATTGAAAAACTTGGCACCATATTTTTGAATTGCCACACCTTGAGCTGAACTCAAGCCGCAAGCAACAAGCGGGCTAATTCCGACAAGTGCGTGATATAAGCAGTTCCAACGGTCATGAATGATTTCAGAAGCAGGCAAAATGATAGATTCTTGCTGTTTTGCAAGCTTATCTATTCCAATTCGATAAAAAACATCACCCGCATCACTGACTAAAGGTGTTACGTTGTCAGGATTCAGAACAATAATCTGTTCAACATCACCATAAGCATTTCGCAGTTTTAAAACGTATACATTGCCACGTGTATGCTTTGAGATAATGTAAAACTCAAGAAACTGCTGCATGGTTTGAAAATGATTAGGTTTTTCAAGAAACTTAAGCTTTTTATCTTTAGCTTTAACCCAAACACCATTTTCTTGCTTGCGAAGCTGCAAAGGTAATTTGCCTATGTCTTTCGAAATAATTGAAATACAGGCAAAAACTGCATGAAATGAAAGTTGATCTTCTCGACTTAGCTCAATATTTCGCTGCCATGCTCCCATGAATGGTTCCAAGATTCGCCATCCGCCACCACCATTGACAGGTGACAAGGATTTTTTGCGAAATACATTGCTAAAAAAACCCATTGATTTCACCCCTTATTTAGATGCTTTAGAGCCCTTTTTCCCAGGTTCCTCGACTACAGATAGCGTTTCAGGCTGTTGAATCATATCGCCATAGTCACCAACGACAGGTCTGCCATTCAAATTCAATAAAATGTTTGGCGGTATATCCTCATAAGCCTTTTCTGCTGCTTTACGCTCAGCTTCAGCTTCTTCTACTGCAATTCGTGCAGCTTCAGCCTTTTTAGTGGCTTCCTTTTCATCAAAAATTTCTGCTGCACCCAATTGAATGAGTACATTAGCTTCATAATCCTGAAGGTCTTGCACAGATCCAGCTCGACCAGAGCAAATATCTTTCAAAAATTTAACTTTTGGCATTTTCTCTACTCAACAAAAAGCCCCTAAAAATTAGGGGCTTCAACACCAATTGGATTATTTCAAATTATGGCAATTGCGAGTAATCAATCCATGCGGCCGCAATCGGGCGACGTTTAGCCCACGTAATAAATTTTTCTACACGCACTGCAAATTTATTTTCTTGCCACAAATTAATAATCGTGCCATCCGTATTTTCAAGCGTTGCCTGATCTGAATATGACACATCCACACCGCCATCTTGAGCCAATAGAATTTCAGAAGTTTTAATAAGCTGAATCACATCGCCAACAGTCTGAGATGTCACAACAGGTCGGCCGTTTAGCTCTTTATTGACGCCTTGCATACCTTCAAAGTAATAATTACCCAAAGCATCACGTAAACGGCCCATACGCGATGCGCGTGTTTCGGACATCAAATAATACGATCCATCCAGCGACAAATTCGCTTCCAGAAACTTATCTTCTAATAATTGAAGGTCATTGTCATAAGCTGCTGCAGTAATACCAGTAGCATCAATAGGAGCAACACCATTGAGCATTCCTGCTGGAACTTCATCTGTTTGAGCTTGAGAACCCACAAAAGTCTCATCAATTAGAATTTGAGAAGCTTCAATCAAGTCATCACGGACCAAAACATCTACAGCTGGATCAGAGCGTCGAATTAATTCAACGTTATATGCAGTGATTGCAGCCAATTTATGCTGTGCAATTTTGACATCAGCAAACTCTGGGTTGGTCATCGGTTTTTTCTTGCCTTGCCCCACCCATGCAGCCTTACCACGCTTAGTTTTGGATGGGATTGTGGTATTAAAAGGCACACTTCGCATACCCTTTAACTTGTCAAAAATAGTTGCTGCTTGCAACATGTTTACAAACTCGCCAACCAGACGATTTTCTTGCACTAATGCTGCAGCAAAATTTGGGTCGCTTGTAGAACCAACTGTGGCCTTTTCTACAAGATCTTGGACTTCCTGATTAAAACCCAACTGCTTTGCCATGTCCAAAGGAGAAACATAATTGCCCTTTTTAGCTTCAACCTGTGCAGCAAACTTAGCGCGAGCAAATTGAGCAAAACCGATACCCGCAGGCAAATTACTTTTAACTTCAATAGTTTTTTTACCCTGAGTCGAATCCAAACCTTTTTCAGCTGTGCCGCCATCAACAGGCGTTGTATTTTCATTCCAATCTGCTTGTGATTTTTGCAGATTTTCAAGGCGTTTGAGGTTCAATTTAAGATTTTCAATTTCAGCCTCATGACCCTTGATAGTTTCTTCATCTTCACCTTCAGGGGTCTTGCCCTCTTTCAGCGCCTTTTCCATAATCACAGATACTTTTTTCTCAGTATCTTTGATGGTTTCTTTAATCTTATTAATATGCTCTTGCAAAGTCATACGAGTTTCACTCCAGTAGATTTAAATTTTGGTGCTTCAAACAGCTTTACTCCGCCCACTTTTGGTACTGGAGCTGTTGAATTGGTTGATTGAGGCGGTTTGCACGGCAAAGACTTTTCTTGCTGCTCAATGTTGTGTTTATTTGACTGATCGGGATGGCAGAGTGTCTTAATGCCAGTGATTGTTGCTTCCTGATTCGCAGGAATCGTGACAGCGGATAATTCATACCAATCCCATTTGATGAACTTATATCCCCAAGTACCCTGAATATCAGCTACTTCAAGACCACGAAAACCAATTGAAAGACCACGAACTAGGCCAGTTTTAATACTGTCCCAAGCTTCTTGCAGACGCTTTTTCAGTTCGTCTGATTCAACTTCTTCAGGTTTTACTAACTGGATGACAACCTTAATACCTTCGTCAGTAACTTGAGCTTCAGTGACTTTTCCAATTGGTTGTCGCTTATCGTGCTGCCATAAAAATGGAACTGGCAATGTGAACTGCGCTCCTTTTGGCTCAACAACATCATCAACACGGTCAGGCGTTGGGGTTGTCGCAATACCCTCAAGCTTCCACTCTTCATCATTGACCGACTTAACTTCGAGTAAGCTATAAGCAAGCTTCATCGCTTTTTTACTCCTTGGTTTTACTTAGCTTTAAGCCTGATTGAAGTGCTTCCAACTTTTCACAAGCCAAAAAAAATCGCTCATCAATTTGAGCGATTTCTTTATCTGTTTTGCCTGCTGTTGTGCAGGCCCCATAATGGTTTTGCAGGCTCCATTGTCGCCCAATTTCTTGCTTTATATTTTCATTTCGCGTCATACAAAATACACCCCATAGCTTTCTGTTGGCGTTTCAGGATTTTGAGACATAATTGCACACGCATTCATTGATGCCATCAATGGGTCAATCTTGCCACGTCCAGATTCTTGTTTAGTAATCATCAAAGCATTTCCCTTCAGTACGCCTTTTGCATTACCCACGCACCAGTTCATCATGCGCTGGCCAGCATGTAACAATTCACCTTCTGCAAGTTTCCACTCTAATGTTTGTGCATATCCTGAAAGCATATAACCTTGTGGCACCGCAACCATTTTCTCAAAATCAACACCTTCAGCAATTAAGCCGTCTTGCATTGAAGGCATACCCAATTTATCCATGCCGATGGCATGTTTTTCTGGAAGTTTCCCACTATTATCTAAACGTTTAATAATTTTTCCAGCTTGCGAAATTGCTTCGCCCAAATTTTTGACAATGGTTAAATCACCATCATCCTTAAAATCAAGTAATGCAGGTGCAATTTCCTTACGTCTTTCCAAAACAATTTCATGAGCCCAGGCTTTAGTCCAAAGATACCAACGACCTCGATCATCCATATCCCTCCCCATGACTGCCATACCAAATAAGTCGTCCAAACCACCACCATCAAGGCCTACAACAATGACATCACTCAAAGCAATGATTGTTTCAATAACCAATCTTTCCTTGTAAGCACATGTCATCCAAAAGTCTGCACCTGCCCAACGATCCGCACGCTTATTCAGGCCAATTTCGACATTCAAATACTTTGCTAAAAAGATTTGAATCGAATCAGCACCGTTTTCTTTTGCCTGCTCATACTTGTTCAGCAAAAAGCGGATATGAGTAGAACGACCAAGATTTGGATTTGTCACATAAAAATAATCTGGGTTCAAATAGCTTTCATCATCAATCAAGCTTTGCGGAAATTCATACAGTAGGGGTAAAAAAGATGGATTATTAATTTCACCATCACGCACTTTGCGAGCATAGTCTAATTTCTTTTTGAATATTCCAGCTGGCGGTTCATCTGACTGAGTAGACAACCAAATTAAAAAACCTTCAGGGAAAGAAGCCATACCACCCGTTGCTTCCTCAAGCATCGGCTCGGCATTAGCACGTTTACCAAAAATCCAAAGCTCATCAACAAGAATATATGCACCTTTTTTACCACCCACCGAACCCGTATCCGCTGCCACAACAGATAAAGTTGCCTTTGTTTTTCTATGCGTTACAGTGCGAGTATGCTCAGACACGCTAAACAGCGCCTTCAATTTGAGATCTTCGCGAATCATGTCCCGAATTGGTTTAAATGAATTATCAGCAACCTCTTTCGTTGGTGCCAAAATAATAAATTCAGCCGAATGTCGGTCATTTAAAATAATCGCTGTCAGCATGATGCCTGCAGCAAGTGTAGACTTCGTATTTTTCTTACTGATCAGCAGAAAAAATTCGTTAATTAAGCGCTCATTTTTTTCGTAGTCATAAGCGCCAAAAATCACACCAACAAAATCTAAAACCCACTGCCCTGTTACTTCACCAACTTTCGGCTTGCCAGCAACATCAACTAACGTAAGTTTTTTAAATACGTTTAGAGCCATTTCGGCTTCATCTGGATATAACGGCTTGCAAGCAATCAGTGATTCTTTTGCCAGAATCTTCTTTTCCCAATCTGGGCAAGCTGTAGTCCAAATTGGGGACATTGAAGACATATCAACTCACTCTTTGCTGGCCTCGCGCTGCTCGCTGATTTCCAGCTGTCGCAAAGTCATCATCATTTTCAGAAACATCATCTGCTGCAGCGTCACGGCCTTGCTTGATACCCATTTCTCCAACTTTGCCAAACTCATAAGGCAAAGCAGCTTTAGCCGCTTCAATACGAACTTTCCGTTCTAATCGGGGGTTTTTATAAACTGATCGCAAATACTCAAGCGAATTTGTTACACTCTCCATCTCTTTGATGTCGGCTTGTATTGCAGCTTCACCAAGAGGCATAGATTCAAATACAAAGCCCGCCCCCTGCCCCCCTGATTTTAAAAGCCCGTCCAGATAAGTTAATACCTCGGGATCTTTTGCTAATTGACTGCCTTTTGACCCTGCTGACTTTTCTGAATAGCCCGCTTCAATAGCTGCCTGCTTATTGGACAATTGGCGACCATCTTCACCAGTTTTCAACTTAGCATGTGCGAATTTTTTCATCTGTTCAGTCAAAGCCATTTTTTCACCTTAAAATCTGAATTTTTTGAAAAATTAATCTAAATTTATGATTTTCAATAAATAGTTTATTTACTTTTCCGAAAATCGACGTTTTTTTTACAAATGAGAATAGGGGGCGGTGTCCGCTTGGACCCAAATTTTTAAAATTTCATACCCCCCACGGGTTTTAAGCTGCACCAATATGATGCAAGTTATTCATTTTATTAAGATGTTCCACGAAAACCTTAAGAGAATGAATATCTTTGTATGTTCCACGAATTAAAAATCCCTGCCGTTGCCGACAGGGATTTCATTCATTCGAGTCACATCAAATCTTCGTGCTTAACGTTTCATCACCCAACGGCTTCATCAAGCAGAAGCTAGGCTTATTGATTGGCAAGATGCGAACCTTGCACAGTGTTAGTCGGTCTTAGTGTTCACCCAAAGCTATTCACGAGTACCGAGACACCACCCTACTAGCTCTCCACTTTCAGATTTATGTATCGCCTACAGATTCAATCAATGGCCGTCTATTCCGAGCTGCCAACATAGAACCACGCTAGCGTGTGCAGGTTCTGTATGTTCAATTAATCCTTGATGCGTTGCAGTCCGATCTGCTTCAATTGCTCATCACTCAGGTCATGGATGTTGCCGATATCAATAGAGCGTAGTTCAACATGCAATGGAATCTGGTCTAGAAATTTAGGAGTAACTTTTAAATCTAAAGACCATAGCTGCTAATCCACACCTGCCTTCAATGTAATTTCTTGAATGCCACGGATACGAGAACCATCCTCAAGAACTACATGTGACCCCATGCATGCAGCGCCATCTGGTATTTCAAATCTTACTATCTGCCCCATTATCGACCCTGCCCTTGTTTACTTTCCTGCAATGTTTTCTTGTCATGGCATGGCTTGCATAGTGACTGTAAGTTGTCCATATCATCCGTACCACCTTGAGCCTTGTTGACAATGTGGTCACACTCAAGATTCATAGTTACTCGTTGGCACTTGCAACAAGTCCAGCCATCACGCACATGAACCGCACGCTTTAATCGCTGCCAAGGTCTACCGCCACGGCCTTGTCCATAATTCTTCTGGGTGGTCAATGTTGGTTGATTACTCTTCAACGTTGGCAATGAACCACCAAGCTTTGCTAATCGTGTCATCACTTCACCGTATATAATTTCGCGTCTGTGGGAATAGGTTCATGCACTGTCAGCGTTTTGCCCTCATTGATTCGCTGAAAGCATGGTTCACACAAAGCTTGCCAGTTTTGAATATTCCAAAATTTAACTTGGCTTGTCGGATCTACAAGGTGGGCAACCTGCTCTGCTGGGCTTGTATAACCACGCTTTGCACAATCATGGCAGTAATTATTTGCCAATAAGAAATCAGCACATGCTTTACGCCATGCTTTGGACTTATCATCCATCAATGACTTAGCTTTTGCCTTTTCTGCTTTGGCCACAGCACGTTCATGCTCTTTCCAGTGCTCATCCCGTTCACGCTTACCCATACAATCACCAACGAACTCGGCCATAAAAAAACCCACAAGACTGTCACCGTGGCAATCTTGTGGGCATAAAAAAACTGCATGAACCTCTGAGAGAACATGCAGTCGTTAAATTGAGTCTCACGACTCACTGGAGAACTACAGCGTTTTAATTACAGTTTTCCATTGTGGTAAAAATTAACTTATCTTTGCTTTTGTGTCAATTATAAAGTTTACTTAATTTTACTTACCTGAGTAAAAATTTTATCTTCGCCATTTGACAGCTCCATATTTAGATCTTGAATAACTCGATCAACCCATATCTTCATATGTTTCCGTACAGTGGTATCACTCCAGCCACAAAGTGCAGCCCTAGCTCGTTCAGTTGGTTTATAGCTGGCTGGCACTAAACAAAACTCTGTCACAGCAATCAGCAATATCGATTGATGATAATCATGGCTTACACCTGATTCAGTAAATTTAGACTCATACTTAGCCACCAAAATTTCACTAAAGATTTTTACATTCGATTTAGTGTTCGCTCCAAAGTATTTAAGGCGAAGTAGATTGTCTTCAAATTGAGTTAATTTTGCATAACTCATTGCAAGCACTACATCTTGCGCTGTCAATGGAGGTGAACCACCATCAATGCGGTCTGCCCCGTAGTTGATTGATTTAGGATTGAGCAAACGTAGGAATTTTTCCATTATAAAAGCCCCGCTGCAAAGGTACACAAAAATAAAATACTAAAATCAACATCTTGGAAAGCAATGTTTAGGTTTGTCAATTTTTTGTGTATGTTCACAAAAAAAGGTAAACACAGCAAAGCCTTTACTGAGAAGGCTTTTAATAAAATGTTTACCATGTGTACCATATATACAAATATTCTTACGTGAGAATACTTTTTTAACGGATTGATATTAATCAAGGTGGTGTTGAAAGTGGTTGTTTGAAAATACGCGCGTATGCGCACACGCGCGCAATGGTACACATAGTACACATTGATAATATAAGGCTTATGTAGTGCGGTCTGTGCGTGTGTACCATTGCTTAACAATGGTAACCACGACGGTACACATGGTACACATTTCAGTTGATTTTTAATAGTTTTTTGGAAATGGCGGTTCATTATCATCCCCATGCAATGCATTGTCAAATTTTTCAATTGAAGCACCAAGCCAATCTATTTTAGATGTTTTGACTAAGTCGCCATTTCTGTCTGGAGTATATTCTGGCATCTCACCAACAATAATCACTTTGGTCTGTTTAGCTTGAATTATTGCGGACGGTTTTCGCCAATGCTCCTGTTTTTCAGTGGAGACAACTCCATATTTCTTAGCTTCACCCATGAAGCGTTTTAAACTAACAACGTGCTCATTAGTGATTTTGCACCATTTTTGATAAGCCTCATACAGCTGCATTGTCGTGCAAGTACAGTACGGATAGTCCGTTTCCCCTGCTTTCCAGTGAGTGATGAACGTGTCATAGCCAGGCAAGGTATACGCAATAATCTCTTGCTTTGCTTTGGTCATTGGAGGTTTTGTATGTGCATTAAAACCTGTCAAATCTATCTGTAGAAGCAATGTATAAAATGCATCAATTACGCTTTGATCATCCAGATCCATGACTACCTGATCTAATAAATCTTGCGGAACAATCGATTTCGGATACAAAACCAAGAATCGACGATCATTTTCTTCAATCGGCAAAGGCTGAGTATGGTTTGATAAAAACACTGTATTCATATGGTTCGCCTGCTGCATCGACGACAAGAATTTTTGATGTATTGACAGTTTAGAGCCAGTGATCAAATGCTTAATAAAACCCATCATGCCATGCTTGGTTTTATTATTCGCAATTTCTTCAAACAGCAAAAAAAGCACTTCATCAGCCCAATCGTTATATTGGCTTTCCAAATCTCGCTGATCTAGCGTCTTATGATATTTGGAATAGACCTTTTCCATAACACCGCCAAAAAATAGCGACTTCCCTGCGCCATGTATATTGCCATGCATAAGAATCGAAGAAGCCATTTTGGCGCCTTTGTTCTGCAACGGATAAGCCAGCCATCGAATTAGCCAGCCGTATGCCTTCGGCTCCCCATCGCATAAATGACGCAACAATTGATCAAAACTTCTACATTTTTCATATGCAGACTTCTTACTCATCAATAAATCAGAGTTATCAGGATCGCTTAGTGCAACAACCTCCAAACCTGTAAATCTGTTGATTTGATGAGATTTATGTGAATTAGTCGGATCAAAAATAAGATCCGTATTATGAATCATGCTTCTATGTGGGGATTTAAACCACATATCATACTGGTTTGGAAATGCTTCTTTAATCGCTATGTTTTTAACGCGCTCACGATGCAATCTATCCCAACTTTCTAGCGTACCTTCAAGATGCACATAACGGCCTAATAAATCATTAATTTCTAATGCTTCTAGCTTATCAACCTCGACTTTGAGCGTATCAGCATCAATCATTTTACGCTTTCGGTGTGACTGCCACTTTTCTGCGACTGATTTGCCAACCATTTTAGTAAATGCTGTTGACTTAATAATTTTCTTTCGAAAGGAATCCCAAACATCTGTTTTACCTTCCACCAACTCAAAACGACTCAAACATTTTTCAACAGTAAAATCAGGCCGTTCGTATTCCTGAGATTCCCCTTGCCCCTCAGAATCAGGCCCACCAGATTGATTTTCACGCTCAATCAAGTCCGCTTCCGTATAAGTATCTAGCCCAAATTCATGAGAAACACCCTCATGATAGATTTCTTCAGCCAAAAGCGCCTGATCCGCAGCCGAAAATTGCCCTAAACCTTGGCCTGCAAAATTAAGGGGGTTCGGGGGAACGGCAAAAGCAGAAGATTGAGAAAAAATACCGCTTTCGATCTGCTTGCGCACTTCTGCTAACCCTGACATCACATGCAGGTCATTGAAATCAGATAGGTGAGAATTTGATTGTGGCTGCTCTAAAATTTCCTCTTCACTCATACGTTCACCACTTGACTAAATTCGGGAAGAATCACAATACCGCCTGTTGCAGCCACAGCTTTATTAGCGGCTTTCAAACCTGCATCTGGTGGTTCTGAATGACTGTCATCGTCTGCACAATATACAAGACGTGCGTATGGATGGAGTGATCGGATTTCTTTACCCACTTTGTCTATATTTCCTGAATTGAATGCGACGACAGTGACGTGTCCTGTAGCTTCATGAATGCTTGCAGCTGTGGCATAACCTTCTGCAATACAAATGAGTTGATCTTGCTCAGTGACATGTCCAATCATGAAAAAACATGAACTCACACGACCACCAAACAAAAATGGTTTATGCCCATCAGCATGAATTTCCTGAATATTCCAAATTTTTCCATGTATATCGAATAGCGGAACAATGAGATTTCCCTTTGCATTAATTTTGCATCCGAAATTTTTAATCTGTTTTCGTTCGATATATGGGCAGTCACGGTCATGTGATTTTTCAGCCCATCGACGTTTTGCATTTTTTGCTGCAGCTTCTTTGGCTTTCAATTCATCTGCTTCAGCCTGTTTACGACGCGCTTCAGCTTCATTACGCCACCTAGTACGATCCGCAGCATTGGTTTTACCTTCAGTACTTAGTCCAAGCTCAGTGCCGATTTCATTTAAAACCTCTTTTCGAGTCCATCCACGTGCCTGAGCTACCAAAGAAAAACCATCACCTGCACCACAAACATTGCAGATCCATGATCCATTTCCCTGCTGATCGTCACAACGAAAGCGATCCACATTACTTGCTTTTCCAAGCGTCTTGCCTGAGACGCTAGAAGTTGACGGACTTCTTGCACAAATCGGACATGGCCCGTGTTGATTTTTAGATGCAGGAACTTGAATACCAAAAGACGGGAAAATTTTGGATTTCCATAAACCATTTGCAGCATCCCGAACTTGATCAAACGAAAGTGCCATTATTCAAACTCCGCATCACGTTCAGCTTTAGCACGAGCCAATTTTTTTAACTGTGCAACCGCTGCGATCAGGCACATTGCATCTTTTTCGATAGTTGCCATTTCAACTTCTGCAATTCGCCCATCTTTTAGCGAGTTGCTCACGGTGCTAAAAAGCTCCCCGACCCGATTTGATACTTTGCCAATATTTTCCAGAAAACCAATTTCATGAATATCTAGATTTCCTGAAAGTTCATAAACCACGGCATTACCATGGGTAGCTGACAAACTTTCCAAAATTCGGATGTCTTTTGTATATTTTAAAACTGCTTCAATATGCTCTGGATGTAAGTGGTACTGATCGTTATTAATATCCACGCATTTACTAAAAACCATTGGGTTAAACCCATTAATTTCAGCAATTGCCGCTTTACTACCATGTCGGTCTTTACATGCTCGATAAACTGCAACGTCCAAAGGTAAAACGGAATTTTCAGCAGCAAAATTTGACAAAAATTCTGACATATCCAATTCGCTCCCAAGATTAGACATTACTTTCAGCAAAGTTCTGATTTACAGTTTGTTTATGTACTAAACCAAGCAGTAATTCTTTTTCCAAAACCTCATATTCACGACGCTTTGGAATACATTCAGGGTTCCACTGGCTTACAGCCTCTGGGGAAATTTCCAACAATGCAGCAAGATCTTTGGATTTCTTACAATTCAATTTCTTCTTTGCTTCATCAAGAGTCATCTTTAATCTCGTAAAATTAAGTAAAGTTAATTAATTAAACACAACTAAACTTTACGAGTCAAGAATTAAGATAAGTTAAATTTTTAAGGTTTTAAATGATGGATACAATTGGAGCGCGAATAAGAGACTTAAGAAAAGCTCAAAAACTCACATTGAAAGATCTTTCAGCAAAAATTGGTCCTTCAAGTGTTGCCATTTCTCAATGGGAAAATGATGTAAATGTCCCTAAACATGAACATCTAAGTACTCTAGCAGAAGTTTTAAATACAACTACTGACTACATAATGTATGGAAAATCAGAAACTTCTGATAATGTAAAAGATTACAGACCAGTAACACGGATGCTCCCTGTCTTGACTTATATCCAATGCGGAAACATGACTAATGTAAGATCAATCCAACCTCACGAGATTGATAAATGGCTTCCAGGACCTCCAGAAGCAGGAAAAAATAGTTTTTATTTAATTTGCCAAGGAATCAGCAACGCTCCTGAATTTAATGATGGTGATTTTATTTGTATCGATCCAGATTGGGATCTCGAAAGTGTACAAACTGGCGAAATGATTGTTGTTTTTCAAGATGATGAAGCAACTTTTAAAGCTTTAGTAAGAGAATTTAACAAAATATATTTAAAAGCTTTAAATGAAAATTTCCAACCAAACATCATCCCGCTTAAAGAAAATGCTTTATATCGCGGCAAATATGTTGGTAAGTTCACACCTAGTAAAAAATTTATTTAATCTCATCTAAAAAGCCGACTTGTGTCGGTTTTTTTTCGTCCAATCAAAAATAATTAAGAAAAGTTAATTTAACAGTTGACACTCTTTTTAAGTAAAGTTAATTTAATTAGACAAATTAACTTTACTTATTTAATTGGGTGTCGATATGTTAAAGAAACTTAATAAATCTGATCCGTTCGATCAAATTATTCTTTCCCGCATTACATCTGATGACTTTGGTTTGCCAGAGCCAGAGTCCATCAAAGACAATACCTGGTTCAAAAACCGTGCTGTAAGCCAAATTAGCGGTGCAATTTCCGCTATGCGCAATGCTACCAATCAGCATGATTTCACTACTGCTATAGCCCAAGCTGATGCATTTATCACTGCTGCTTTAGATTATGAATTTATCGATCTTTCTGAAAAAGCAGTTTGGTTGGAAGAAATGGCTGCCGTCGTTCGCATTCAAACGATTGGAGAGTCTGCATGAATTTAATCCAAACCCAAGAAAGCATTGTGCCTGAACAATCAGTGATTGATTCATGGCCAAAGAGGCAAAGCAAAAAAATTAAAGAAATTAATTCTTTAAAAGATCAGGTAAATCAAAAATTACAGGCTTTATTTGCAGATTCATTACGTCTGAATATCGAAAAACACTTTAATGTGCACATTGAGTTTTCTGGTCATACCAATGGCGTTTGGCTTTCATACTGGCTAAAAGAGGAATTTGATCATCCCCACCAAATTCTTTGGCCTCTCTATATGACGCCATTTAGTTCCAATACAGACCACGCGAAAAAATATAAAGAAATCCTTCAAGCACTTGATACAGCTTCAAATGAGCTTCATCAGGCACATGCTGAATTTATGAAGGACTTTCTTAATACAGGGGATGTTGAAGAATGATCATGATCCTTATTCAGACACTGCCCTTTGCTTTAGTTTTTTTACTCGCAACAGCTTTCATTGCTGGATTGGTTTGGTGCTTATGCACTGCTGTTATCCACGCCAAGTACTTAAAACTTGAAGCTAATCACCTTCAAAAAATTATTGAAGATCAGGAGAACGAGCATGCTCAAATTCACTGATAACCAAAAAATTGAACATGTTTTTAATTTAGAAAATTTGGTGCACGTGCATGTGCGCAAGTCTGACGAAAAAAATGTCACGCTCACTATGCACACGCTTGGTCCACATACCATCCCATTAACTGTTGATTCTGAAACAGCTGAGTTTGTTTTGAGCGAATTAGGGGAACATTATGCAATCGAACATTGATCATAGTGCAATCATTAATAAGGGCAAATCCATTGCCCTTGCCATCCAAGTCGACGACTTTTTAAAGGCTCAGGGCAAATCTGAACCGACTCAAATTCCCTTTGGCCAAACTCGAATGAGTATGAAACCAAAGGACACTGAATATAAAACTGGCCAGCAATCTATGCGCGAATCTATGGCTGATTCTGTCAGTAAAAAAAGACCAGTTTTAAGCTCAACTGACCGTCCCTTGACGAAAGAACAAGAACGTCACAAGTTTAATTTTGAAGCTAAAACGAAAGCCCTTGCTAATGGTGAAAGCACCTTTGAAGGCAAATGTGACTTACATGGACTTACTGAGTTCAAAGCCTATCAATCTGGCAAGCATCACTGTGTCAAATGCCGTCAACGTACTAGCCAATTAAGAAAGGAACTTTCAGCATGAAAAATAAATTAATGGTTGATTGTGAAACTTTAGATATTGGCGAACGCCCTGTTTTACTCAGTATTGGTGCCGTGGTTTTTAATGATCAGCAAATTCAAGATTATTTTGAATACTTCATCAATAAAGAGACTGCTATCAGCGAAGGTTTTACTGTTAGTCAAAGCACACTTGATTGGTGGGATCAACAAGATCCAGATGCTCGTGCTTATGCGTTCAACGGTGAGGGAGACATACAAGAAGCCTTGAAGGCCCTGGTTCAATTTTACGAATTAAATGAATGCACTGAAATCTGGTCGAAAGGTTCCTTAGCTGATATTCGCTGGATTAACAATGCCTTGGATTATTTTGGCATCGAACGACCTTGGAAATATTACAAAGAGTTCTGTTTCCGTACCCTTTTAAAATCTGTACCAAAATTTGATATGCCATTTGTGGGAATGCCCCACAATGCCCTTGATGATGCAATTCATCAGGCTAAACAATTTATTGAAATTAAGAAAATGCAAGCGACACAACAGCAGCTGCTGATTGAGCAAGGTCAAGCATTCAATGACCTATCTCAAAAATGTGCAGATTTGGAATTTAAGCTGCTTCAGAAGGAGGCTGTGTGATGAGTAAAGTTTGCTTCATACCAAAAGAATTCCGTAGAAATTCGCTAGAATTAATCGACTTTATGAATGAGCTAATTGGGTCCTATCAATCTCAAGGTTACACCCTTACAGTACGTCAGCTTTATTACCAGTTGGTAGCTAGAGATATAATCTCTAATGATCTTAATTCTTATAAACGTACAGCATCAGTTATTAATGACGCAAAGTTAGCAGGACTCATTGATTGGGATGCAATTGAAGACAGAACTCGCGATTTCATAGTTCGGTCTAGATGGAGTTCTGTATCTAGTATTTTGGATGCCTGTGTTCGCAGCTTTCACATGAATATGTGGGAGGCTCAAGAATATCAAGTTTATGTAATTGTAGAAAAGGAAGCTTTAGTTGGGGTTCTGGAAAGGACTTGTAATGCTTATGACGTACCATTATTAGCAGCACGTGGATATCCGTCAAGTTCGGTTTTATATGATTTTGCCAAAAGCCATATCACGTCTAAACCACATTACAAGCAACACATAATTATTCACTTAGGCGACCATGACCCATCTGGAATAGATATGACAAGAGATTTAACAGAGCGTTTAAATCTCTTGTGCGGTAGACCAGTAAACTTGGCTGTTGAACGTATAGCTTTAAACTATTCGCAAATTGAAGAATTGCGTCCACCAAAAAACCCAGCCAAGGACACAGATTCTCGCTTTGAAAGTTATCGTAAAAAATTTGGTTCTTCAAGTTGGGAGCTTGATGCTTTGAGTCCTGAATATTTGAATAAATTAGTTAAGTCTAAGATTGAAGAATTTATAGACTTCTCAGAATGGGACTTTCGAAAAAAAGAAATTAGTTCTAAAAAAGATCAACTTCAAGTGATCTCGAACGGATTTAGAGAATAGGAGTATGGTCATGACCCATTTTGAAATGCTCCAAAGCCCAAATTTTAAACTTTCCCTTGAACGTAAAATCGTGGCTCATATCACTGAGGAATACTTAAAAGTCGGTATGAGTCCACCGCTACCAAAATATGTAAATGACATGGCTACTTATGCTGAAGCGAATGTCTCGAAATTAGCGAATCGTGTCCGTACTGGAGCTGTGCTTTTTGCACAGCTGCTTGATGAAAAGGAGAAAATAGAAAATGCCTGAATTCGTTGTAACGATTGATGCAGATTCGGCTCCTCAAATCGTACTTGGTCAAAAGTTATTTGGCGGCACTGTAACCGCGCTAAAGCTCGAAAAACGTAAACTGGTATCGGTGGCTGAGCTTGTTGCTAAATACGGCTTCTCTGATGAAACCATACGCAATAAGCTTGCTGTAATTAATCAAGGAACCAACGGCAAGCATATGTACGATCCTGAAGCGGCCGATGCCCTACTGAAAAAGCAACCGCGACGACGAGGACCTAAACGCATCAATTGATAAATGCCCGCTTTATGCGGGCTTATTTCTTTCTATAGACTTGAACGCATCAACCAAATCTTTTGCATCCGGGTTGTAATAGGTATTCACCAGGACATCAATTTTTTTATGGCCAGTAATTTTTGCAAGTACTTCAACTGGCAGCTTTCTAATGCGAACCATACGAGTAATGGCTTCATGACGCGTATCGTGGAAATGAAGATTATTCAACCCTACTTCTGCCTTGCGCTTTTCCCACATTAATCGAAATGCATTCTCTGACTGGGGAATAACACGACGGCCATCATGCTGAATCAACTCCAACAAAGCTAAAGCTTCGTCAGATAATGGGACATTTCTTGGATCACCATTTTTAGTCTTTGGCAGGTGAACGTATTCATCATAAATATCTTTCTTTTCGATACCTAAGATTTCACCACGACGCATAGCTGTTTCCAGCGCGAATAGAAAACCCCACGCAACATAATGCTGTGGAAGTGTCGGAACTGTACCCATTTCATAATTCAAAACTTTCAACATCAGATCTACTTCCGATGGATGTATTCGACGTGTACGTGCTTTGGGCTTTTTGGGCTTAGTCATTTGCATCCATGGATTTTCGTCCAGGAGAAATAATTCCTTTTGAGCAAAGGTAAACATAGCACTGTAATGTGATATTTCTTTCAGTACAGTATTTTCACCAACTTGAGTAAGTCGGTTGTTACGCCAGCCTGTTAGATCCTTTGGTGTGATGTCATAAATAGACTTCTGTGCTAAAGCACCAAATTTCATCTCAAAGTTTTTATACTGGCCCTTAATCCATGCCAAGGAAGACTTTGATTTATTCCATTGGCCAACATCTTCAAAGTACTTATTGTTTAGATCACGAAATAGATATTTTGGCTTCAGCTCACCCGATTCAATTTGGGTTTGAGTTTTTAATTCAACCAATTTAAGGGCTGCCCACTGCTCACACTCTGCTGCGGTATCACGTGTGCAATAATATCTTTGATTCTGATATGAGACAGTTATTGTGTAAGTCTCGCCTCTTTTTCTTGGTTTTGGTATTTTCATCTTGTCGCAGACTTGTCGCAAATTTGACGTAAATATTGCCATTTTCTGCCAGTTTTGCCAAGTTTGCCAACTTCGAATGCACCCAATGCACCAAAAAAAAGGACCTATAAGCGTCTGATTTGCTTATAAGTCCTTGATATATATTGGTAGGTATAAGCAGACTCGAACTGCTGACCTCTACGATGTCAACGTAGCGCTCTAACCAACTGAGCTATACACCTAAAGTTCCTGCATAATATTCACTTTTAAAAAGTATGACAAGCGCTATTTCTTGTTTTTTAACGCAGATGTGCAAGTTTTAAGCATTCGTTTAAATTGTTGAATATTTTTTGCATTCAACGGATTGAAATAACGTATTTGTTGATAATAATCAGCTGCCTGCTTAAATAAAACTTGCTGTTCAGGTTTAACCTCTTGAGCTAAGCGCAACAACCATTGATTTACCGTTTCGGCATTTTGCTTACGCTGCTCTGCGGTTAAGCTTTTAGAAAAATGCAAAATTGCAAGATCATATTCAGAAATCTGAGCACGTTTACGCCAAAATATAGCGAACCAGTACAATAGAACTAATCCACCAATACTGATCATAATCAGCAATACTAATGAATAACTGGATTGAAGTCCCAATTTTTGCAACCACCCCCTTTGAGTTTCTGCATTATAACCAACGACTTTGCTTTGCCATTGATAACTGGCATAGTCACTCCAAATCCGCATTTTATTTAATACGGAATAGCGCTGTACATTCCACCGACTACTCTGCCCCCAAACCCTAGTATCTTGACTCATTAAGTCTTGCATACCCTGTTCAATACGCTGTGGCGCAATCATGGCTGTTGGATCATAGCGTTTCCAGTACCCATCCACAAAAACTTCCGTCCATGCATGTGCATCTAACTGTCGAACTTCCCAACTTTTTGCATCTGGTGAAAGCTGACCACCTTGATAACCGACCACGATACGGGCAGGAATTCCCACATAACGCATCAACATCGCAAAACTAGAGGCATAATGTTCACAAAACCCTTGTTTGGACTGAAACAAAAACTCATCAATACGATGCTGCCCCAACAAGCCTGGCTGCAAGGTATAGCTAAAGCCATTGTTGCGATACCACTGCAAAACATTTTGGATATAACGGTTTGGATTGGCATTACTTTGTTTAAAGAGTTGTTGTGCAAATTGTTGTGCTTTCAGATCTATTTGCTCAGGCGCTTTTAAGTTAATACTTCGTTGCACATTGGATAATTTAGTTTGAGTAAGTTGGACATTTCCCATCCATTGTAGTGAAATCGGCTCTACACGCTGTACTTGACGATAAGCCTGAATACTCCAATCCTGACGTAGCTGATAACGTCGCTCTAAAGGTTGTGAATATTCCAATCCCATGATCCAAGGAATCGCGGCATCAGCGGGTAAATATTGATAGTTCCATTTTTTAGATGCAGATATTTGGCCTAGCGTCTCATTTGCAATACTTTGCTGATTGATAAAACTACTGGTCCACTTTTGACCATCATACTGATCTAAGACCATCGCACGCCAGTAAAGCTCAGAACGCTTTGGGAGCTGACTAACATCGCCAATAATACGAAAAGCCAAATGACTCGACTGAGATAATTGTGCAATATCACCAGGTGACATACTGTCGCTCATGCCTGTCACTGCTTTATTTTCAGGAATTGGAATATGCCAAAGTGGGGGTAAGCGTGGAAAAAACATAAACAACAGCACAAAAAAAGGCAGTGCGAGACCTACAAATTTAATGACGTGTTTTGCATCTTGCTTTAAAGCCAAACTACTCGAATTTTGAGATACGAAAAAACTGGTTTGAACTCGATACAGTCCCAATAAACAACTGAGCAAGCACAGTAAAACCATGGCAGCCATCATAAATGACTGACTATGTAGAAACATACTCGCCGCAACAAATAATGCAAAATTAAACAAAATGATCACATCACGCTGCGTTTTTGTTTCTAAGGCTTTCGCAAAGAGAAAGATGCTTAAAATAGCTACGCCCGCTTCCACCCCTAAAAAGCTTTGATAGCTCCAAAAAGTGACCGCTAGAGCAGCAAGGGTCAAAATGTAAATTGCCCATTTCGGGAAATGGTTGCCCGTAGATTGCATGAAATTCCACAGACAACCGATACAAATGGCGAAAATGACACTCAATAGCACAGGGCTAAAACTTAGTTGTGTGACCCAAATCAAACTCAGTGTCAGTACAATGGCAATACGAATAGAAGAATGCATATTTCTCTCCTATGCCTGTGCCAAAAGTAATTTAGCTTGAAAATATTGTTCTCGACCTATGCCTTTGGCTAGCTCAGCATGTGGTAAATACAGGGCATAGGCGTACTGCAACTGCTCACATTGTTCAACCAAGCCCATCATCAAACTTAACTTTTCTTCATGCGAAGGGCTCGGCATATGTGCATAGTGGATTTCTAAACTGTGCTGATCCTGATGTTGTTCAAAGACTTTAATGAATAAACCTTGTCCTTGCGCCACTTGTTTCCATGAAACGGCCTGTAGAGAGTCACCTTCTTTAAAATTTCGCAATTCGCGGAATTCATCCATATCAGGTTCAAAACTGTGTTGCTGTTGTTTGTTTTCAGCCGCCAAAGACTTAGCTTGAGGTGCTATCCACACAGGTGCTTGGATAAAAAAATAACTCCATGCACGAACGAGGCCAAACGGATATGTTGAGTAAATTTTGATTTGAGGGAAACCAAACTGCCCGCGATCTTTTGGAAAAAAATTTAAATCGACCACCTTATGGATATCTTGAATAAACAACTGTTCTATATGATCTGCATAAGCAATCCAGAGGTATCGAGGCTGTGAATGATGTTGTTTGAAATGCATTTGTAATTGCAATGCACTCTCAACCTGCCCTATTTCAGGTAAAACCAGATCAATACTAAGACCATGCAACTGCTTAAAAGTTAAATAAAAACTCATACACAGCACAGCGCTGATTAAGAAACAAAACGCTAAAATTAAGTTATTGGCATAATTCACCCCTGCAATAAAGGTGATGAAAATCAAAACCAAATACAAATATCCTTGCTGATAAATAAACACCAATACATCTTTTTGGGTCAGTTGTTTTTCAGCCTTAAATTGAAAGCGTTTCGTGATCCAGTTTTGCCACAGCATGCGTCTGCTTCTTATCCTATCAGTAAACTTTGACTTGCTTCAGAAGTTGCTCAGTTTCAGCTTCACCCAGCCCAATACGATGTGCAGTCACTGCGACAAACACAGCCTGTACATCATCTGGGGTTACAAATGAGCGTGATTCTATCAATGCATAAGCTTGCGCTGCTTTTTTTAAAGCCAGTACGCCACGGGTAGATAAACCATGTCGACCTTTACGGGTCTCAGTCGCTAAATCTAAAATATAGTCCAATATTTCTTCAGACAAATAGATCTGCGGCACCATAACTTGTAAGGTAAGGATATCTTGCTCTGAAAATACCGTCATCAATTGTTGGATCAAATCATGACGGGACTGTTGTTGTAATAACGCTTTTTCTGCCTGACGTGATGGATAGCCCAAAGATAACCGCATGAGGAAACGATCAAGTTGTGACTCTGGCAGCGCATAGGTTCCACTTTGAAAAAGAGGATTTTGTGTTGCAATCACCCAAAATGGCTGTGGTAGCACATAACGACTTGCATCAATCGTCACTACACCTTCTTCCATTGCCTCTAGAAGCGCACTTTGCGTTTTTGGGCTACAGCGGTTGATTTCATCTGCCAGTAAAATTTGGGTAAAAATTGGACCTTGTTTAAACTCAAACACATGTTCTTTTTGGTTAAACATATTCACCCCAATCACATCACTCGCCAGCATGTCATTGGTAAATTGAATACGTTTGAATTGAAGACCTGCCAAATGTGCCAAGCTACTGGCCAATGTCGTTTTTCCTAAACCAGGCAAATCCTCAAATAAAATATGTCCACCAGCCAAAAGGCTAGATAAAGCCAGCTTGGTTTGTTGGTTTTTATCAAGAACAATTTGATTCACTTGCTTGAGGAATTCTTGAATTTTGGGATAAAACGCATTGATTTTCGACTGATCCAGTTTATCTACTTGCGTAGGCGTAATCTTCTTTTCTGTTCCCCAAAGCACGTTGTATGCCCCCAATCAAAATATAAACCAAGGTTTAACATACAGGTTTTTAAACCATACTCAAAGATGAACTTTATAAATATTCAATATTTGCGTTAATAGGTGAGATATTGTTATTAGATCTACTCTCTAGCAGCAGCGTTCAACTGATCTTTCAAATCGCTCGCACTTATTGAAAATGATTGAGGAGATTTCTCAGCGAGTTTAACCAGTTCTATTAATCTTGCATTGATCGGAGCTTGTTGACCAAATTGCTCTGCGAGTTTTAAAACCTCACCATTAATCCAATCAATCTCTGTAAGCCGACCTGCTAGTAAATCATCTTGCATGGATGAGCGAGCCAATGGATCAATTTCTAACATCTTTCGACTTAATAATTTAAATATAGGATTGGGCAAACTCAAAATCTTAGGAATGAGATGTGTAGGAACTGCGGTTAACTTTGCAGGTTTAATCTGTGCTTCACTGAGAAGCGCCAAGGCTTCTTGTTGCACCATAGCCAAACATTGGCGATATCCGCGGATCGACAGTTGTTCTTTTAGTGGTTTTTTTGACAAGGCATTGATTGAATTATTTAAATTAAGTAAAAGCTTGGCCCATTGCACAGCAAGCATGTCTTTTTCAAAAACAATATCCAAACTCGATTTTTGAAATAGCTTTTCCAATAGATGTTGATGAGGAAATTGCTTAACGCTTAATGCACCCGATGTGCCTTGATGATAATGTCCTGCTCCTTGACTTGCGACATTAAAAGGAACCATTCCCTCTAAAACCAAATGTTGTTGTAAAATGCTTTTTAAAATAGGGACATTACTCACACCATTTTGAAAACTGATGATCAGTGGAGTTTTAGACCCTAAATATTCTTTGAGTTCAGATGCAACTTGTTCTGTTGCAGCCGATTTGACACAAATAAAAATCACGTCTGCATCCACAACCTGAGTAGGATCAGTCGTCAGTTTGAGTTGATGGGGCGCAAGTTTGATATTATTGCCTAAATAATCAGTGAGCTCCAACCCAAACTGAGACAGTTCTTGATAAATCCGTGGGCGGCTAATAAAGGTGACATCACTCCCAGCAGCAACCAATCTTCCACCTAAATAACACCCAATACTTCCAGCACCATAAATAAATATTTTCACTAAATTGCCCTCTTCCGAATATTCAGACAACTTTAAAACCTCTCTCCCTACAAAGCTGTCAGATATACGACATCTTCACCTTTGTAGTGAATGTGCTATGTAGGATGATACCTCAGCCCATCCAGCTATCGAATTCAAATAATATAACCCAATCCAGCTTGACGCTTTGCTTATTACATCTGGTTTGCAATAAAAAACGACACCTAAGTGTCGTTTTTTAAGTCACGGACTCAATCAACAAGGGCACTTTTTCATACCGTTACTTGCAGACGGATAACGTGCATCCACACAATGGCGATAAAATGTTTTAGCATCCATCGGCTCTAAATCTGGATGATGTTTTTTCATATGTTCCAAATAGTTGGGATAGTCTGGCACTCCCACCATCAAACGGAAACTTTGTTGCAACCGTTGCCACAGCGTCGCAATTCGAGACCAATTTTTAGGATTGAGAATTAAATCTTTCTGCGACATTACGGTCATTTTGATGATTTTATAAATCATCGTCTTTCCACTTTTGGCAAACTTTAGATTCATCTAAATTCCCCTTCTAATGTCCAGATTTTGAAGGTTGAATGTCTTCAGGATCACGATAAATCGCCTCAGCTTCGTGCACTGTTGGGACAGGGCTTGCAAGCGCACGGCGAATGACCTTAATTGCAGCAAACAACATCACAATCGCCACAATCATAAAGAATCCACACAGTGCCGCATTGATCTGATTCGATAATGCAACTGTTTGCATTTCAGCTACTGTTTTTGCTGGTGCTAAAATTTCATTATTTGCAATCGCTTTGTTAAAACGTTCAGCCTGCGCTAAGAAGCCAATTTTTGGATTTTCATGGAAAATCTTTTGCCAGCCCGCAGTCATACAGGTCACAAATAAGAAAATTGTTGGAACAATCGTGACCCAAACATATTTTTCTTTCTTCATTTTAAAGAGGATTACAGTACCTAACATTAGCGCCATAGCAGCAAGCATTTGGTTACCCACACCAAACAGTGGCCATAAGCTATTGATACCACCGAGTGGATCCACCACACCTTGATAAACGAAGAAACCCCAACCTGACACAGCAACCGCTGTACCCAACAAGTTTCCAAAGAAGTTATGTGAGTTTTTCACCGCAGGAACCACAATACCTACAGTATCTTGCACCATGAAACGGCAAGCACGCGTACCCGCATCAACCGCTGTTAAGATGAACAGTGCTTCAAACAAAATAGCGAAGTGATACCAAAATGCCATCATTTCACGACTATTGAAAATCTCTGTGATGATATGTGCCATACCAATGGCAAAAGTTGGTGCTCCACCTGTACGCGACAGAATCGTACTTTCACCCACTTCCTGTGCCAGCAAAGTTAAAGCTTCTGGAGTAACCACAAAACCAAGATTTCGTATTGCTTCAGCGGCAGTATCAGCACTTGTTCCAATCAATGCTGCTGGTGAGTTAATTGCAAAATATACACCTGGTTCTAATACTGCAGCACAGATCAAGGCCATGATTGCAACAAAAGACTCCATAAGCATACCGCCATATCCGATCATACGAATATCGCGCTCATTATTGACCAGTTTAGGAGTCGTTCCTGATGATACTAGAGCATGGAAACCTGAAATTGCACCACAGGCAATGGTAATAAATAAGAATGGGAACAACGAACCTGCAAACACAGGACCTGTACCATCAATAAATTTAGTAATCGCAGGAAGTTTCATCTCCGGCATGGCAAAAATAATACCAACCGCTAAGCCTGCAATCACACCAATTTTTAAGAAGGTTGATAGATAATCACGTGGTGCAAGCAACAGCCAAACAGGCAATGCTGAAGCCACGAAACCATAAATAATCAATGCCCACGTCAATTGAGTGCCCGATAAGGTAAAGAATTCACCCCAATATGGATGTTGTGCAATATCTCCACCATAGACAATGCCCAGCATCATCAACACGAAACCAATCACAGACACTTCTGCAATCTTACCCGGACGGATAAAACGCATATAGATTCCCATAAAGAGCGCAATTGGAATCGTGGCTGCAATACTAAATACGCCCCATGGACTGTGTGCAAGCGCCTTGACCACCACAAGCGCCAAGACCGCTAGGATAATAATCATGACCCCCAATGCACCAAGCATAACCACAATGCCGGCAAAGGTTCCAAGTTCTTGTTTTGCCATTTCCCCGAGTGAACGCCCATCACGACGGGTAGAGATAAACAAGACTAAAAAATCTTGAACCGCACCTGCGAGTACTACACCCACAAGTAACCAGATGGTACCCGGCAAATAACCCATTTGTGCTGCTAAAATAGGGCCAACCAATGGTCCTGCACCTGCAATCGCTGCAAAGTGATGTCCAAACAATACACTCTTGTTGGTCGGAACATAATCCAAACCATCATTCAAACGATGTGCAGGTGTTAAACGGCGTTCATCCAGTTCAAAAACTTTAGTTGCTATAAATAAACTGTAGAAGCGATAAGCGATGCTATAAATACAGCCCGCAGCAAGTACGAGCCAGATGGCATTGACATGCTCACCACGACTTAGTGCCAAGATCCCAAAAGAGACTGCACCGACGATGGCTACCAGTAGCCAAATGATTTTTGAAGTCAGGGTCGACTTCGGCTGAACAGATTCCATTTCAATCCCTCATATTTGTTGCATTCAATCAGCGTATTTAATTATTCGAGGTACTGCTGTTTTCCTTTGCGACTTTACTCTGCATCTCCTTGTTTTGATCTAAGACTTTGGCATAAAAAAAGGGATGATTCACATCATCCCTTCCGATAATAGTCTATTTTTAAACCATTATGCACGTTCTAAATAATCGCCTGTACGCGTATCTACACGAACGCTTTCTTCTTGCTGTACAAATAATGGAACACGCACTACAGCACCTGTTTCCAATTTTGCTGGTTTACCACCACCACCAGACGTATCACCACGTACACCTGGATCAGTTTCAACAATTTTTAAAACAACAAAATTTGGTGGGCTAACCGTTAATGGCACGCCATTGAACAACATAATGGTACATTTTTCATTTGAATCGTCTTTTAACCATTTAGCAGCATCACCCATTGCTGTTTTATCAGCAGCGATCTGTTCAAATGATACAGGGTCCATGAAGTTCCACATTTCACCATCGTTGTACAAGTATTCCATTTCTACTTCTACGATGTCAGCCGCTTCCAGAGAATCACCAGACTTAAATGTTTTTTCTAACACTTTACCAGAACGTAAATTACGTAGTTTTACACGGTTAAATGCTTGACCTTTACCCGGCTTTACATATTCATTTTCCATGATAGAACATGGGTTACCGTCAAGCATAACCTTAAGGCCTGACTTGAAATCATTCGTAGAATAATAGGCCATGACTGGCGCACTCCAAACTAACTAACTTAAATATTTATGTCTTAATCTTAAGCACTAAAACGCTGAAACGCTTAGCTATTAAGATAGGGCATCTTTTTTGATGCTTCGTATTGTAAATGAGCAAGGCGTTATGAAGCAATGAAAATCCACTGCCTATACGCCGTAGATCTTGATAAAATAGCGCTGTTTTGTCTGTTTATGTGTTTTGAAAACATCTTTTTTGAGCTGTAGACACCTCAACAACTCGTTTCAGCATCATTACTTTTGATAGCGTAACTTCCTTTTATCTAGCATTTGATCCCTTTATTTGGCATGACACATTATTTGTACCAAGAGCAAAATTGGCAATCTCAGCTCAGTGACTTAATTACCGATCCTTTAGAATTACTTCACGTTTTAGAGCTTTCTCCTGAGCAACTGCTGTCGGGTGCCCTTCTCGCTTCGACCCAATTTAAGCTCCGTGTTCCGCGTGCTTTTGTGGCCAGAATGCAAAAAGGCAATCCACTTGACCCACTCCTGCTGCAAGTATTGCCCCATCACCTTGAACTTGAAGAACATCCTGACTTTGTGACAGATCCACTCGGTGAAGAAGAAGCCAATCAACAACCCGGTGTTTTACACAAATACAAAACTCGCTTTTTATTGACCTTAACTGGAGCTTGTGCTGTTCATTGCCGTTATTGTTTCCGTCGACATTTTCCCTATCAAGAAAACCTGCCAAAGTTAGAAGATTGGATCAATATTCAAAACTACATTCGGTCACAACCTGACATTAATGAAGTCATTTTGAGTGGCGGAGACCCGTTAACCCTGTCAAATCGCAAATTAAAAGTATGGATTGAGCGTTTAGAAAGTCTACCTCAACTTAAATTTTTGAGAATTCATTCACGAGTTCCTATCGTAATCCCCAACCGTGTCGATGAAGAGCTAATTTCCATCTTAAAAAACAGTAGGCTGCGCATTATTCTAGTGGTACACTCAAATCATGCATCGGAATTGGATGATTTGACCTGCCGACAATTACAGCAATTAGTCGCAGAAAAAATCACCGTTTTCAATCAGGCGGTTTTATTGAAAGGGGTCAATGATCATGTTCAAATTTTGACAGATTTGAGCTACCGTTTATTTGATGCAGGGGTTTTGCCATACTATTTACATGTTTTAGATAAAGTAAAAGGTGCGCACCATTTTGATTTAAACCCGCAGGACATTGATTTTCTTTATCAAGCATTATTGGCGAACCTACCTGGCTATCTGGTTCCCAAATTGGTGAGGGAAATTGCGGGAGAAAAGAATAAGACACCACTTTTCGGGGTTTCAACTTTTTGAGTTAAATAATAACGATGATGACGAGTACTTCAGATATCTTCCAAAAGCCAACTGAGTTAAAGTTGGACAAGCTTAGTTTCTGCCCAAGCACAGTCAAAGGCTTACAAGAATGGTTGGCGAATTTATCCATTTTGCAATTGGGCGACTCTTCTCGTTCTCTATTTCAAGCTCTCCTTGAAGTTTCAGAACTTCAAGTCAGCGAAACACTTCGCTTTGACTTAGTTCAAGTTCTTCATTCAAATTTAGAAAATGTACTGACCAGCTTAGAAAAACACTTTTTTAATCAGGGTTTAATTACCACAGATCGCAATGACCACATTATTGAGCTTGCCTTATTAATGCGTAGTCATTTTGCTAAAGTGTATATCGACATTGCAAAACGTGTTTCTCAGCAAATCACTCAAAATAAATTTTCCCTTTTTGCATTTCATCAAAAAAAGAATCTGCAAACTGCACGCACCGTGTCGAGCTACTATGCGTTACAGCAACTATCTTTGTTGTTATATCAACAGCATTTACTGTACAGCTCTCCTATTCCGGGACAATGGCTCGCTGCACACCAACTATTAGATTCAGCCATTCAAAATAACTTCTACTTGACCAATATCAATCAGGTTCAAGGAACACAGCATCAACTTAGCAATATTAGCCAAGCTTATGCACAATTGATTTTATTAGATATTTTTAATACGCACCAAATTCGCCCAGGTGAAATTCAAGGTTTATTTTTGTGTAGCTTTGATTGGGCAAAACTCGTGCAAATTCTGCCGAAAGAAACGACCTTATCTCGCTATATTGTCGATGCGTCGAAAGACTATCCTCCAACTTATAATTCTCAAAAGAATAGTCACATACAACCCAATATTTTTATTTCTACGCAAGCTTTGCTTGATCATTTGACAGAGATGCAAACCAAACGCGCTGAACCACTGTCACGGGATGAAAAGATTTTCCTTACTCCTGCGTTGCATTTCCATATTCATAATTTATTGACCAATAATATTGAACGTAAACATGAACGTTACGAATATTCAGCTCAGTTACAAATTTGTTTTGGATTATCTGTAGCGCATTTCTATTTATCTAAAGGTAAGAATTTTCACGAAACTTTAGAGCTCGAAGGAAATTATAATTTCCAGAATGAAAGTCACGTGATCAACTCGATGAATAGCAATATTCCTGTTGAAACGAGTACCGTTCGTGTCATTGATCGAGAATCTAAACAAATTTATCCAGCTGAAGTACTTGATATTAGCGTCAATGGTTATCGTATACGCTGGACAGGCCCAACACCTGCACACCTCAAAACAGGTGAATTCATTTTGGTTCAAGAAAATGCACATAGCCAATGGCGTGGCGGTGTAATTCGCTGGATTAAACAATCAAGCGAAAAAAGTTTAGAACTCGGTTTAGAAATCTTGGCACAAGACCTCTTCCCTTGTGCGGTCATGGTTAAAACAGACCGTCATAGCCAGAACTATCAGCCCGCCCTATTAGTTCAAACCTCACAGCTTGATGAAGTCCACACTAGCTTAATCGTTCCTGGTTCTAATATGTACCGTGAAAAGCAGACCATACATTTACGCTTAGGCAATCAAGATCTTAAAATTTATTTAGTCAAAGCTCATCTAATTACACAAAGTTTTATTCGTTTTGACTATGAATTATTAAACGATCAACAAGAACCTCTGGTTCAAAGTTTTATTCAAAAGCAAATGAATGCTATTAAAAATCACGATTTATGGGAAGCATTGAAGTGAGAAATCCATTATTGTCTAAAAAGTTAAAACGTACGGAAACACGTTTACTCATTATTGATGATAATCAGATCCGTTATAACCAAATTCGTGACCTTTTAACTTCTAGTGATCATCAAGTCCAAGCAACTTTGCTCGATGATTTACAAAATTTCGAAAAGCAACTTCACCTATCTTGGGATGTGGTCATTTTTGGTCGTGCATATGACTTAAAATACGAACAAGCCTTGACTCTAATTCACAATTCTAAACAAGTGAATTTACCTTTAATATTACTCAAACCAGATGACTATCAAGACAATCAATACGCAAATTTTATTCGTAAGGGTGTCTATGACATTTTGGACTTAAACCAAGCTGATCCCTTTTATTTAGGTTTATTACGCGCCTTAGCATTAAGTCGTTTATCTCAAAGCCAACAGCAACTCATGAATGAGCTTGAAACTGCACAAAATCAGGCGCAAGCTTTGGTCGAAGAAAGCAATAAAGCTGTCGCATTAATTCAAGAAGGCATTCATGTTTCAGCTAATGCAGAGTATCTCCAACTGTTCGGCTTAAACTCTGAGGACGATATTATCGGTCAACCTTTGCTCGATATTATTCAACCTCAAGATGTAAATGACTTTAAACAGCGATTCAAGAAAATTTCGCAAGGTCAATTTGACCTAGGTGCATTTGAAGTACATACCCTTAATAGCAAAGCCCAATCTAAGAATCCATTAAAAATCGAGTTCTTAGCAGCTCCTGAAGATGATGCCCTTCAACTTACAATTGAAGTTGAATCTGAAATCGCCACCACCCCAACAACACCGAACGAAAAACAGCCTATAAGTCCAAATATTTATCAACAAATTAACCGCAGTCTGACCAAGCAACCCTCAGATCACAATGCTTTGGTTAGCTTTGCTCTCAGCTCGTGTCCAGATGAAATTTTTAATGCCAACTGGGCAACCACGCGCGATTATTTCAATAATATTTACAGCTTTTTAAACGAACAGACTCATGTGCCCCTGTTCAAAGCGGGTGGACAAACGATTGTGGGATTATTCCAAGCAGAGTCCCAAGCCAAACTTGAGTCTAAGCTCATCGCCTTAAATGCACTAACTAAACCACAGCTGATTACTGTTGATCAGAGTAGCTATCCTGTGAATTTGCGTATTGGATACACTTTGTTAAAGGGTGAAGTTTCAAATCAAGACCAATTTGAAAGCTTACTCTGTACTGCATTTACGACTTCCTTGCCAACCAATCAAGACGATTGCGAAATTGACCAAAAAACAAGTATCAGTATGCCCGTAATGGAGTTCATCAATCCGACGGTTAATGAAACTCTCGAAACTGAAAAAACAGCAAACGAACCAACGATACTTAAAGCCTTACATGTAGCATTGGACCGTGGTGAAATTCACCTCAAGTACCAACAGCTCTATGATAAAGAGGATACCAATTTATACACTTACGAAGTGACTTGTGGTTTTATTTATGGCAACACATGGAAAGATCTTTCTTGTCTTAAAGAGTTAAGTGAAGACCCTGAACTGTCTATTAAACTTGATCGTTGGATTTTAGTTGAGTCATGCAAACAGTTACATAATTTTATTACTCAATATCCTGAGGCAAAACTGATTGTAAACTTAAACAAAGCTGTCCTCTTTAATGACCGCTCATTCCCTGAGTTTATTGCCAAACTCATTACGATTGTCCGTAGCAAACTCAGTCATCCAATTATCTTACAATTCTCAGAGGATGACATCAGCCAAAATCTTGCTGAAGCGCAGAAGTATATTGCTCAACTTCGTCAATACGGCGCTGAAATCTCAATTCGTGACTTTGGCAACACCATTTATAGCGAATCTATCCTACGCCAACTGGATATAAACAATTTGACTCTGCATGAAAACTTAACTCGTATGCTCAGTAGTGATGCCAACACAGAAGAATTACAAGAAAAAGTTGCGGTCTATCATCAATTGAAAAACATTCAAATTATGTTGCGTGATCTGAATGATATGACTTCGTTTGCTAATGCGTGGAATGTCGATGCCCGCTTTATTCAAGGCGACTATTTCCAGAAAAAACTGGATCATCTGATTGACGTGCAAGATCAGTAAAGCTTAAAGCTAAGTTCTCTACCTCTAAACTTTAAGACTCCTAGATGGAGTCTTTTTGTTATATGGTTGAACTCTAGGAGCTATAACTTTATAGCAAAAAGTATAGACATAAAAAAACGGGCAAATGCCCGTTTTTTTCTTTTGCTCTTAGTCGCGTTTGATAGAACGTGACATGCCAGCAAAACGTTGTTTGAACTTGTCGATACGACCGCCAGTGTCAACGTTCTTTTGCTTACCAGTGTAGAATGGGTGGCAAGCTGAACATACGTCTAGGTAAACAGTTTCTTTACCAAGTGCAGAACGAGTTTCGATTACGTTACCGCAAGAACAAGTAGCAACTAAAGTTTCGTATTTTGGGTGAATATCGGCGCGCATCGTCGATTACTCCATAAAAGTTAAAGAAGGTTTTGCTGTCATCGCAATTGATCACTCTCAAAATTGAGGAAAGGCCCACTTAATTAAATTAAGTTGCAGATCAACACCATAACAGACCATTCTTTTGGCCCACCGAGACGGATACCGTCAGAGCTAAGCACAACAAGTGGGCGATATTATAACTGAAATAGATCTATTAATAAATAGATCATTGTTGGCTTTGAGCTTTCTTCTGAGCTGCGCTTTTCATATAGTTAATATATTATTTTTCTAGCATACGTTGAAATTCAGCTTCATCAAAATGATTGAGTCGTTCAATCAAAAAAGGACAATATTTTTTAGTATTTACTTTTCGTATGGATGAAGACATCACGCCCAACATGTTTTGTATTTCTTATTTAAACATAGGATCAATTGATTGATCCATTTCAGTCTCTTGAAAGATGCTTACGCCATTATACTTGATATCTTTTCCTGCTTTTGCAGTATTCAGCAGCTTCTGCTTCACAGCTGAATAAGCTTGCTCCAGTTCCAACATTCATCTGTGGTTGATTTTCTCTACAAAAATTTAACATGGGTTGCAACGACATTAATGGTATTTTTTCAACAATATCTCAATTTGTTCTCATGTTTAGGTCTTCATTTTCAAGGCTGATATTAATATAACCCACAGAAAAATATATGTTTTTTATTATCTTTATAACTTTATTCTCTAATACATTTAATATAAAAAAGTGTTCAACTGTGTTTAGACATTTACAAAAGCTAAGTTCAGAACTTAGCTTTTGTAAATTTTATTATTCATCCGTACTTTGTTTCGCCCAATAATTAGCAATAATTCCACACACCATCAGCTGAATTTGATGAAAAATCATAATCGGTAGAACGATCATCCCCAAAGGCTGGCCAATAAAGAGGATCTGTGCCATTGGGACACCGCTAGCTAAGGTCTTTTTAGAGCCGCAGAAAAAAATTGTTTTCTGATCAGCACGGTTAAAGCCTAACCAACGTGGCAGAAATAATCCCAAAAGCATAACAATCGTCAGTAACACTGAACAAACGACAATCAGAATCAGCAGTGTACTCAGGCTGACTTCTTGCCATAAACCCGCCACCACAGCACTACTAAAAGCACCATACACCACCATTAAAATCGAGCCCTGATCAAATGCTTTAACGATGCTCGGCATCTTTTGCATATACGGGAAAACATAAGGTCTGAATATTTGGCCTAGCACAAAAGGCACCAAAAGCAATAAGGTAATTTGAAGAATAGAGGATGTTGGGTCAAAACCATGTTCTGACTTGCCTAAAATAAAAAAGGCCACCATTACAGGAGTAATAAACATCCCGATCAAATTTGAAAATGATGCACTACAAACCGCCCCCGCCACATTCCCTTGCGCAACCGAAGTAAACGCAATAGAAGACTGCACTGTCGACGGCAAAAAGCACATAAACAAAAATCCCCAGTACAATTCTTGCCCAAGTAATGGCACCAATACAGGTTTTGCCAGTAAACCTAAAATAGGAAAAAGAATAAAGGTAAAGGCAAACACCAAAGCATGCAGTTTCCAGTGCATCATACCCTGAATCACTGCTTCACGGGATAACTTAGCACCATGTAAAAAGAATAATATGGCAATCGCAACCGTCGTAAGTACGCTAAATACACCTGCAGCCTGACCAGAAATTGGAGCAAAGCTAGCTAAGAGCACCATAACAAAGAGTAATAGCGTAAACCGATCAAATGCCAATAATTTCAACATACCAACATCCTGTCATTCCTCTAAAAATGAAAAAGCCCAGCGACTCATTTACCTTTGGGTAAATTCATCTTACTGAGCTATATAAATAAAGCTAGCATTTACAGGATATGTTCAATATTTTTTTAATTAATACTGAAAATTTTTCTCTGTTCATTGCCGAGCCACCGCTTAATTATTACGCGCATTGTTATCTTGCTGAATGAGTTCAATTTTATAACCATCTGGATCTTCAACAAATGCAATCACCGTAACTCCACCTTTCATTGGACCTGCTTCACGCACGACATTGCCACCGCGTGCTTTGATTTCCTCACAAGCTTTATAAGCATCGTCTACTGCAATGGCAATATGACCATAAGCATTGCCCAATTCATAACTATCCGTATCCCAGTTATGTGTCAGCTCTAAAACTGTATGATTGTCTTCATCGCCATAACCCACAAATGCCAAAGTAAAACGACCTTCTTCATAATCTCGCTTACGAAGTAAAGTCATACCAAGCACTTCAGTATAGAACGCCAAAGATTGTTCTAAATTGCCTACACGTAGCATGGTATGTAACATGCGCATTGGAATTACCTCTTGATTTTGTTTCAGCCAACCAATATAGGCAATGCTGCTCTATATTTCAAATCTCAGCCATAAAAAAGTAGCCACAATGACTACTTTCTCATTTCGATATAAATAGATGCTTTAACTTTGTTCAGCAGCATGCTCACGTAGAAGTTTCGCCACCCAAACCACCAAAATTAAAATAGGTATGCCAATCAGTGTCGTCATCAAGAAAAAATTTGGATAGCCAATATTCGACACAATCGTCCCTGAGTATCCACCTAAAATTTTAGGTGTTAATGTCATCAAGGAACTAAAAATTGCATATTGAACAGCAGTAAAAGACACACTGGTTAAGCTTGACAAGAATGCAATAAATGCAGCACCTGCTAAACCTGATGCCAAGTTGTCGACAATAATCGCAAAATAGAGCCATTTTGAACTATATTCTTTAATCACCTTTCCTTTAACTTCTAACTGCCCATCAACCGCTTTGTTTAAGTTGATTGGTTGAAGATCAACATCTAAAGTCGAAGAGTTCCCAGAAGCAGTGTCCACGTTGTAGCTTAATGTAGCCTCTTGCAGTACGCGCTTATTTTGCATCAATGTGGCATTCAGCTTTTTAGAGTTTGAATCAAGAAGCTGTTTTGCAGGAATAGCTGCACTAAACACACCGTCTTTGTCTAACTTTGCATCAAAGCTTTGACCATCTAAGTTCAATTGAATACTCTGGTTTTCAGCCAGTGTCGCAAGGTATTGACCTCGCACCACAATGCTTCCTTCAGCCTCTCGTTGATTAATCACATTATCAGCCGTGATCGGAAGCAACAGCAATGCCGTAGATGCAGCTGTTTGGCTGATATATGGCAATGTGACCGAAATAGGCTGTGACGTATCATTTTGAAAACTTGCGGTTGCAGTTAGACTTTCATTTGCCTGAAGCTGCTTAACAGGAACCTTAATTTTCCATGCACCTGTCTCATCCGCTTGGGCTGTGAAACTTTGCTCACCGACATGAATCACCACATCATTTAAAGGCTGGCCTGATTTGACCAAACCAATAAAGATAAGATTGGTCGAACTGGCCAAGATTGCTCCGACAAACATCAATTTCATGATGTTCATGCGCTGCGCCAGTAGTCCTCCTAAAAAGCCACCAACCAAACTAAAAATCACCCCATACACTTTTACAGCTTCAGCAATCTGCTCTTTGGTGAAATTTAAATCTTGATAAAAGACATTCGAGATCACACCTGCAATGATGTCGGAAATACGATAAAAGCCAATCAACAATAGCAATACCAACGCCAATTTCACGCCATAACGCTTGAAAAAGTCAGCAACAGGATTGACCCATGTTTCATAAGCCATTTGTTTGTTCACAGCGCCCATTTTTACTAGGCTTGAACCCACAAAGAAAGCCACAGCACCAGAGCCAATAAAACGTGTAGCTTCAAAACAAAACAGTGCAAAACTATCTTTGATCGACCAAAGCTGAATCAACATTTCTGTAAGCTTGCCAGAGTAAATATAACTCAGTACAAAACTCACCACAGACACAAAGAAAACCGCCACCAAACGGTAATAATCGACCCGTTTATATTCTTTACGTACCCGATCCACTTGTGGCTCACGTATGCATAAAGTGGTTGCAATTCCGACCAACATGACCGCAGCCATCGCCAAATAGGTCCACTTCCACGCCTCATAAATATAGTTGCCTTTGGCTGTACCCAAATAAGCCGCCAAAAATAACGCACCCGCGCCCGCAACGATCATGCCAATGCGGTAGCCTGCATTATAAGTTGAAGCCAACACCGTTTGCATTTGCGTTTCTGCCAACTCAATACGATAGGCATCAATCACAATATCTTGTGTCGCGGCAGAAAAACCTAAAAGCACAGCACCCGCAGCCATTTGGTAAAGGTAGCTCTGACCAAGAGACGGATCTGAAAAGGCCATGATACAAATGGCGCAGATAATTAAGAGTTGCGCGATCAATAACCATGCACGGCGGCGACCCAATACTTTGGTCAGCACTGGTACAGGTAATTCATCTACCAAAGGGGCCCAAACAAATTTGAAGGAATAACCCAACGCTGCCCAACTAAAAAAAGTTACAGCACTTTTATCAATGCCTGCTTCACCTAACCATAATGATAAGCTAGAGAAAATTAACAGGATTGGGATACCTGCTGAGAAACCCAAAAACAGCATGATCAACGCACGGCGATCTAGAAAAGCAGTAAAAGCGGATTTCCATCCTGAAGATTGTGTTGTCATTACATTTTTGTTGTCTTAAAACCAATGTTGCTATTCAAACCCTTAATACAATTTGTTTCAACCTGATTTGTAAAATCAATGTTCTATTTTTGTCGACAAAGACTGCGACTTTGCTTGATCTTTTACCCTAAACCTGTATACCTTTAAGTTTCTAACGCAATCTTTAGTTTCGGATTTCAAAGTGACCCAAAAACACGATCAAATGAACTCTTCTTTATCTGCAAATATCCAATTAAATCCCCCAGAAACTCTAGAAAACAACCTTAGTTCAGCATTTGACCAACCCGAAATTCAAACGACTTTAGCAAAGACTCAACTTCAAGCAGAGCAACTGACGCATAGCCCTGCTCTGGATAAGATTCCAGCCTCAACGCGTCGTATTAAACCGCTCAATAATTTTTTAGGGCAAGACCGCGCACGTGCTTCAGTTGAAGCAGGCATTTCCTTACCTTATTCTGGCTATAACATCTTTGCCGTAGGTACAGCTGGCTTGGGCAAGCGCACCATGGTCAAGCGTTTACTACAGCAACACGCCAAGAATATGCCGACACCGAACGATTGGGTTTACGTCTATAATTTTAAAAGTCCACGTCAACCGATTGCTTTAGAGCTCCCTGCAGGTCAGGCGGTAAAATTTCAAACCATGTTGCATCAAACATGGCAAACCACACTAAAACAACTTGAACGTCGTTTTACTGCTGAAACCTACCACAACCGTATAGAAGCCATTCGCCAACAAACGGGTGATGTTCAGCAACAAGCTTTGATTGAACTAACCAAAGAAGGTGAAGAGCTCGATCTGAAACTGGTGTCTCGCAATGATGAGCACTGCTTTATTCCCGTCCAATATGTAGACGATAAAGTCTTAGAAATGACACAAGCTGACATTAACGCACTCAGCTCTAAAGAACGCTCTGAAATTAATGCCAATATCCGCCATATGGATAAAAAACTTGAACGTTTGGGTATGCATTTAGGTGACTTGGAAGATGATGCCCGCGATAAAGTTCAAGTATTAAACCGTGATATTGCCAAGCAAGTTTTATTGCCTAAAGTCGAACAGTTACTCACTAAGTTTACTGAAGTTGAAGGCTTAAAAGACTATTTAAAACATTATGCCGAAGATATTATTAACAATGTTGAAATAGTCTTAGAACAAGAGGAAGACGATTTTAGCCCAGGTCTATTCAGCCGTATTCCCTCACGTTACCAAGCCAATGTCATTGTGTCGCATAAGCCTAATGCTGGCGCACCGGTTATTTTTGAAGATTTCCCAACCCATTACAATTTACTTGGTCACGTAGAGCAACTGACTCAACATGGCACCATTACTACAGACTTTACCTTAATCCGCCCGGGCACATTACATAAAGCCAATGGTGGTTTCTTAATGCTCGAAGCAGAACAACTGCTTGAACAACCTTATGCATGGCAGGGTTTAAAGCGTGCGTTAAAGTCAGGTCAGTTAAAACTATCCTCCTTGGAACACATGTTAACGCTTACGGGGAGTATTTCGATTGAACCAGAGTCGATTCCACTGAACTTGAAAGTGGTGCTTCTTGCTGAACCTGAAATTTACTATGAAATACTCGAGGTCGAGCCAGAACTAGGCAGCGTTTTTAAGATTCGTGCCGATTTTACCGACACGCTACAGCGTAATGAAACCAATGAACAAGCCTATATGCAGCTCATTGCAGACTATGTACAGGCCGATAAACTGCTTCCTTTTGATCGATCCGCCCTTTCTGCGCTTTTGACCGACTCTAGTCGTCAAGCCGAAGATCAAAGCTCCTTATCTCTACATGCCCTCACATTGGGTGATTTGATCCGTGAAGCCCATCACCATGCATTTCAAGCAGGTGATAAAATCGTTTCGGATCAACACATTAATATGGCATTAGACCATCGCAAATATCGCTTAGGCTATTTACGTGAGCTCTATTGGCAGGATTTGTCACGTGGTACACAGCTCATCGAAACGCGCGGACACCGTCTCGGTCAAATTAATGCACTTTCGGTCATTCACTATGCGGATGTTGAGTTTGGCTTACCATCACGTTTAACAGCCTCCGTGTATCAAGGTGGCGGCGATATTCTAGATATCGAACGTAGTGTCGAGCTCGGTGGCTCTCTGCATGCCAAAGGCGTGTTACTTATGTCATCATTCTTAAAAGCACATTTCGGTCGTGAACAAACTCTGCATTTCTCTGCAGCACTTGCCTTTGAACAAAGTTATGGTCAAGTCGATGGTGACAGTGCTACGGTTGCAGAACTCTCTGCTTTAATCTCAGCGATTAGCCAACTGCCGATTGATCAATCTTGGGCGATTACCGGCTCAATGAACCAATTAGGTCAAGTTCAACCGATTGGTGGTGTTAATGCCAAAATTGAAGGCTTCTTCGATGCATGTAAACTTCAAGGTTTAACTGGTAAACAAGGTGTGATTATTCCGCGTCAAAATATGCAGCATCTCATGTTACGTAAAGATGTGATTGAAGCGGTTTCAAATGGCCAGTTCCACATTCATGCCATAGACACGATTGATCAAGCACTTGAGCTACTTATGGCTCGACCAGTCGGCACTTTAGACAAAAAAGGACGCTACACCAAGAAGTCTATTTATGCGGCGGTGATGGATCAGCTAGATTATTGGCAAGCCATTGAAGATGGTGCTGAGTTTGAAGAAGAGCCGAAGAAAAAGAAAAAAAAGAAGAAAGACAAAAAAAAGACAAAAGCTGAAAAGAAGGCCATTGCAACTGAAAACGCAGTGGAACCATCTCCTGAAAGCGAAAGTACTGTAACTACAGTGGATTAACCCCTTCCCTCAAACAAAAAAAGCGCCTCAACGGCGCTTTTTTACAACTGAAGATTAAGCTTCAGGTGCTGGACTATACTGTTCAACTAAAGGTTGTAATTCACCTTTTTGGAACATGTCTAAAATAATATCACTACCACCGATCAACTCACCGTTGATCCATAACTGCGGGAATGTAGGCCAGTTTGCAATTTGTGGTAACAAAGCACGAATATCTGGATTTTCAAGAATATTCACATAAGCAAATGGACGACCAATTTGACTAAGCGCTTCTACAGCACGTGCAGAGAAACCACATTGTGGAAACTGTGGGGTGCCTTTCATATAAAGAAGTACAGCGTGTTTTGCAATTTGGTCACGAATTAACGCTTCGGTATCGCGTGCTTGTTCAGTCATTGATCAATCCTCAACTAATCTAACCCGCATTATACCCAAAACGTAGAAAAACAGTATGCCTAAAGCAATATTTCGGTTTTTATTTGAATTTAGGCTTTAAAACTACAAGCATAATTGCTTAATATTGACTTTCACTTACCCTCTAACAGATAAGAGTTAGTCATGAATAACATTACCCTTGCTCCTGTACAAACTGATCAACCCACTCATTTGATGCCCGTATTTGGCCGTCAGCCGATCAGCTTTGTCCGAGGCCGAGGGTCTTATCTTTATACAGCGGATGGTACTGAATACTTCGATGCACTAACAGGCATTGCAGTTTGTGGTTTAGGTCACGCACATCCTGTTATTGCAGAAGCAATTGCAGAACAAGCTGCAACGCTCATTCATACCAGTAATTTGTTTGAAGTGCCTTGGCAAACAGCAGCCGCACAGAAACTTGCTGAAGTTGCTGGCATGGAGGAAGTATTCTTTTCAAACAGTGGTGCAGAATCCAATGAGGGTGCAATCAAAATTGCCCGTAAATTTGGCTACATGCAAGGCATTGCCAACCCCAAAATCATTGTCGCAGAACACTCTTTCCATGGTCGTACTATGGCGACCCTATCAGCAACAGGCAATAAAAAAGTCCAAGAAGGCTTTGGCCCATTGGTTGAAGGTTTTATTCGTGTCCCATTCGGCGACATTGAAGCCATTGAAGAAGCCGCAATTCATCATCCAGACATCGTCGCCATCTTTGTCGAGCCAATTCAGGGCGAAGGTGGAGTCAATACTGCTCCACAAGGCTTTAGCTATTTGGAAGAGATTCGTCAGATCTGTAATCAACACAACTGGCTGATGATGCTTGATGAAGTTCAAACAGGGAATGGCCGTACAGGTGAATACTTTGCCTACCAACACACCAACATCATTCCTGATGTACTGACCACAGCTAAAGGTTTAGGCAATGGTTTCCCGATTGGTGCAGTGATGACTCAAGGTCGTGGTGTAGGCGTACTAACTGCAGGTAACCACGGTTCAACATATAGTGGTTCAGCATTGGGTTCTCGTGTGGTGTATACCATCATCGACATTATGCAGAAAGAAAACATTGTACAAAATGCAGCTGAACAAGGCGCTTACATCGTAGAACAACTGCGTAAGCAACTTGCCGATCAAAATGTGATTGTCCGTGGCTTTGGTTTAATGATTGGTATTGAATTACCAAAAGCATGTGGTGACTTGGTCAACATCGCTCGTGATGAATATCACACCATTATTAACGTCACTGCGGGTTCTGTGGTGCGTTTACTACCGACGTTGAACATTAGCAAAGAACAGGCGGATCAATTGATTGAGCGTCTAGTGAAAATGATTAAAGCTTACTTGGCTTAAGACAAAAAAATCTGGTTCTAAAATTGCTTTAGGCACATTTTGGAACCAGACTTTTAAGATGAATTGGCTAACTAAAAATTAAAGTTTTGGATCACGTATTTGAACCAAATTTGCATTGGTTTTAGTTAAGGTTTCCATCACTTTATTCATGACAGCTGGTACTAAGGCATCTGCCATTTGCGCGGCCTGTAAACCTAATTTTTCACCCAAAGTTGGTTTCTTACGTGTTGAGATGATATACGTATCATGATCTGCCAATAAACTTAATAGATAAGCATCTGAAGTTTGTAACTGATCGACCAAATTCAAATCTAAGGCATCTTGACCATACCAATGTTCACCCGTCGCCACTTTTTCAACATTGAGTTGTGGACGGTATTTTTCGACAAAGTGCTTAAACAGCACATGCGTCTGTTGTAACTCTTCTTCAAACTTCGCCTTACCTTCTGCTGTATTTTCACCAAACATCGTCACTGTACGTTTATATTGGCCTGCTGTGTACAGTTCAAAATCAATATTGTGCTCTTTCAATAAACGATTAAAGTTAGGCACTTGCGCAACCACACCAATTGAACCAACAACCGCAAAAGGGGCAGCAATAATCTGATTGGCGATACATGCCATCATATAACCGCCACTCGCTGCAACTTTATCGACACAGATAGTGAGGTTGAAACCCGCATCACGTAACCGCACTAATTGAGCAGCAGCCAAACCATATCCATGCACCATACCGCCTGGGCTCTCTAAGCGCACCACAACACGATCACGCCCTGCTTTGGCTGTCGCTAGAATCAAGGTGATTTCTTCTCGTAATGTCTCTACCGCAGATGCAGCGGTATCCCCCTTAAAGTCCAAAATATAAATTTTCTGATTAGCTTTCTTACGGTGACGAGCCTCTTTTGCTAACTGTTGCGTCAATTGTAATAGTTCAAGCTTAGATGCTGTTGTTTGCGCAATTTTTTTACGTTGTTCATTAATACGCGCGTTTAAATGTGTAATTCGAATTTCAGCGGGAAGTTTCGGTAAATGAAATAACATAGAAATTATATTCTCTAAAATAATACATCGGTATATGACCTAGATTAGGTCAATGGCATTTTTTTTCAATAGCCATTTTTTGTTTTATTCTGTAATGCATTATCTTTCACATTTAATCATTTATAAGATGAGTCAATCTCGTAGACAGCACACCTGCTCACCTATTGTCTACTATGACTCTAATACACAATTCCCATTATCATAGCTTTTTAATCAGCAAACTAAATGCTCGTTCAAAAAAAACAGAGCACTTAGGCTCTGTTTTTTTTAAATATTTCAAATTATTCAAATTAACCAAAACGACCGGTAATATAAGCTTCGGTTAGCTGATGATCTGGCTGAGTAAAGACTTTCTCCGTTGAGTTTACTTCAATCAAGTCACCTAAATGGAAGTAAGCGGTACGGTCTGATACACGTGCCGCCTGCTGCATTGAGTGCGTCACAATAGCAATCGTATACTGCGTTGAAAGCTCAGAAATTAGCTCTTCTACTTTCGCTGTTGCAATCGGGTCAAGCGCTGAACATGGCTCATCCATCAAAATCACTTCAGGACTCACTGCAATCGTACGCGCAATACATAAACGTTGCTGCTGACCACCAGATAAGCCTGTGCCCGGTTGGTTTAGACGATCTTTAACTTCATCCCAAAGACCTGCTTTACGCAAGCTATTTTCTACAATTTCTTCTAAGTCATACTTATCACGTGCTAAACCGTGTAGTTTAGGACCATAAGCCACGTTGTCAAAAATGGACTTTGGGAATGGGTTTGGTTTTTGAAATACCATACCGACTTGAGCGCGAAGCAATACCACATCGAGGTTTGGGTCATAGATATCTTGATTATCCAACATCACTTTGCCCGTCACACGACAGCTATCAATCGTATCATTCATACGGTTCAACGTACGTAAGAAGGTCGATTTACCGCAGCCCGATGGCCCAATAAATGCAATCACTTCATTTTCGTAGATATTCAGATCAATCCCTTTAATCGCCTCAGCTTCACCATAGTAAACATGTACATCTGACGTGCTGAGTTTGATTTGGCCCTGTGCTTGATCTTTCTTAGCAGAAGCAGGTGTTTCGAACTGCGACACAAATGAAGTACCCTGCTGACCATTTGTCGTATTTGGGTTTGTAAATTGAGTGTGTTCTTGATTCACTGTCTGATCCTGATCTAAGGAGTTTTTAACAACGGTATTCATATTTTGCCCTCACTTACCAGCGGACTTCAAATTTCTTACGTAACCAAATTGCAATACTGTTGAGTCCAATCATCATTGCAAGGAGGACAATAATTGCTGCGGCAGTACGACCTTCAAAGAAGTTTCGTAATTCATTCCCCTGCCATAAGAAGATCTGTACAGGTAACGCACTCGATTGGTCAAACGGTGTTGCAGGTACACTTGCAACGAATGCGCTCATCCCAATTAACAATAATGGTGCAGTTTCACCCAAAGCTTGAGCTACGCCAATGATTGCCCCCGTTAAAATACCCGGCAATGCAAGTGGTAACACATGATGGAATACAGTTTGTACACGTGAAGCACCTAGCCCTAAAGCCGCTTGGCGAATTGAAGGTGGTACAGCTTTCAACGATGCCCGTGTCGTAATAATCACCGTTGGTAAAGTCATTAGGCTCAGTACCAAACCACCGACCAAGGGTGCAGAAAGCGGTAAATGCATCCAGCCAATAAAGATCGCAGCACCCAGTAAACCAAAGACAATTGATGGTACAGCCGCAAGGTTGTTAATGTTGACTTCAATGACATCAGTAATCCAGTTCTTTGGCGCAAATTCTTCAAGATAAATCGCAGATGCCACACCAATTGGAATCGAAATAATGATCACGATCAGCATCATGAACAGCGATCCCATGAATGCCCCTGCTAAACCTGAAGTTGCAGGAGAACTACGTGAATCTGGACTAACAAAAATGTTGGTATTAAAGGTATTTTCCATCACACCTGAAGCTTTCATTTGGTCTGCAATTTGACGTACTTCTGGGCTCAGCTGTTGTTGCTCATCTGGTAAAGCACGGTCAATGTTCCCTGCGAGCCACACATCCACATTGGCATCGGCAAGGATTTTAATATCCTCTTTTTTACCAATGAGTGTTGGATCCTTCATCACCATATCTCGTAAGCGATATGCTTCCGAACTGGTATAGATAGATGCTAAATCATCACGCTTGCTTGCAAGTGCTGGATCTTTTGCAATCATCGCATTCACAATGAGTGCATCCCAATCCACCATCCCCACTTCAGTCTGCCAAGCAATAAAACGCTCTTCAAACTGCGCTGGAGATTCACCTGCACGCTGCACTGGTTTTGCCCCAGTGGTAATAATAGCCGGATCAAAGTACACAGGTAGGTTCATACTACTTTGCCAAAAAGCAGGTAGACCTTTAGACAAAATACTACCAAAAAGAAGTGCAACAAAAAGTAGGCCTGCAATAACTGCAGAGAAGCCTAAAATGCGAAATGTCTTTTCTTTACGGTGACGTTTAGCCAAAGAATTACTGATCGTTTGCTTACGCTTTTCTCGTAATTCTGCCGCAAGTTGTGGATCAAAAACTTGATCTGCTGTGCTATTAGAAGTCGTCATTAGTCGTATTGCTCACGATATTTACGCACGATGTACAGTGCTACAATGTTCAAACCAAGGGTAATCACGAATAAAGTCAGACCCAATGCAAAAGCCACCAATGCTTGCGGACTTGCAAAGTCTGTATCGCCTGTTAATTGGTTTACGATGGTAATCGTTACCGTTGAAATCGCTTCAAGTGGGTTCGCATGCAATAAAGGACTGTTTCCTGCCGCTAGCACCACAATCATGGTCTCACCAATTGCACGTGATGCTGCAAGCAAGAACGCACCAATAATACCGGGAAGCGCTGCAGGTAAAACGACCTGACGGATCGTCTCAGACTTTGTCGCACCCAACCCCAATGAACCATCTCGCAGTGCACGCGGAACCTGAGTGATAATGTCATCTGAAAGTGATGAAACAAAAGGAATGATCATGATTCCCATCACGAAGCCTGCAGTAAGTGCACTGGTCGCATTGATCTGCAATCCAACCGATTCACCGACCATTTTAAAGAATGGACCAATAATCATCAGTGCAAAAACACCATAAACAATGGTTGGAATCCCTGCGAGAACTTCAATGGTTGGTTTTGCCCAAGCACGGAAACTTGGCGATGCATATTCGGCCAAGTAGATAGCAATCATCAGCCCTACAGGAACTGCAACCAGAAGAGCAACACCACTCACCATGAGCGTGCCCCAAAGTAATGGCAACAAACCGTAGCTTCCTTCTGCATTACCAGATGTACTAAAACCTGGGTTCCATTCTGTACCGAAGAAGAAGTCAAGTGGACTCACAAAGTGGAAGAATCGCATTGCTTCACTAAACATCGACATGACAATACCGATGGTCGTTAGGATCGCAACACCCGAACACAGTGCAAGTGCAATATTGATGGTCTTTTCAACTTGGTTACGTGCACGGAATTGGGTTCCAATACGTTTTTTTGCAACCACTAGACCTGCTAATGCAGCACAAATCACAACGGCGATTTTTGCAAATGTACCAATACTTTGAAACTTAGCCAGTTGCTCAGCAGCAGCAAGTTCATACGCTGCTGGTGTATCGGTTACACCGAAACCTGATGCAATCGCTTCTACACGATTGATCAACACATCTGTACTTGCTGCATCTAAGGTTGCAGCAACTTGTGCTGGCACATGGTTTAACACCACATGATTCAAAATGTTTGGTTCAACAATATTCCAAACAATCAAAATTAAAAAAGCAGGGATACCACACCACAAAGCCACCAACGCACCGTAATAACCCGGACGCGAGTGTAATTTTGCAGAATTATTTCCCTTACCTGCTAAGTTACGGCTCTTGCTTAAGCCAATTTGGTAGGCTATGGCAATCAGTGCCAATAACACACCTATTAGTAGCAGATTCATGTATTCTCCACGGTTCTTTCAATTTTCATTATTTGAAAAAACTTGATCCTAGTAAAAAAAGCCAAAGGTAGGACTTGCCTACCGTTGACTGTTTCTATGCTAATTACTTAACGGCTTTGCCTGCTTTAAAGTTCGCAAGCACTGCTGCACGTTCTTTGTCTGACATTGGAATCAAACCAGCACGCTCAAGCTTTGAACCTTTTCCTGAAACTTTTTTGCTGATGAAGTATTCAGTATATTCTTTCAAGCCTTTGATTGATTTTAAGTGCTCACCTTTCACGTAGAAGAAGAGTGGGCGAGAAACTGGGTATGAACCGTTCAAGATTGTTTTTTCAGATGGCGCAACATTATTTACTGTCGCTACACGTAACTTGTCGCGGTTTTGGTCATAGAAACCAAGACCAAACACACCTACAGCATTTGGAGATGTTTTTAAACGTGCAAGCGTTTCAGTGTAGTCGCCCGCAATTTCGATCACTTTTCCATCTTTACGGAAAGTTGAACACGCTTTCTTTTGTGCATCTTTATCCATTGCTTTGATTGCTGCGTAAGTTTCGCAACCTGCATCAACCATTTTTTCTTGGAATACTTCACGTGTACCGTGGTTTGAAGCAGGAATCACTAAAGTGATGGCTTCATTTGGAAGGCTTTTGTCAATTTGATTCCAACGTGTATATGGGTTTGCTACCATTTTACCGTTAGATGGCAATTGAGCCGCTAAAGCTGCATATACGTGCTGTGGACGTAATTTATAAGCTGCTTTGTTTGCATTCGATGCAAACACAATACCGTCGTAACCAACTTTGATTTCTAGAATTTGGTTTACGCCTGCTTTCTTACAAGCAGCCAACTCTGTATCTTTAATTTTACGAGATGCGTTTGCAATATCAATTGTATTATCACCCACACCGTTACAGAATTGCTTTAAACCACCTGAAGTACCACCTGAACCTACCACTGGTGCTTTAAATTGTGGGAAAGTATTACCAAACTCTTCAGCAACAATACTTGCATATGGTAAAACTGTTGAAGAACCAGCAATTTGTATTGTGTCACGAGCTGCATTTGCCGTGGTTGCTACAGCTGCCCCAGAAACAACTACTGCAAGTGCGATATGGTTTAAGCGCATATTTGTTATCTCACATATTAAACATTTTGGAGTACGCCACTTTTTTATTCAGTCTTGTACTTTTTTGGATAACTGCATTTTGATTTCAGAATATGACAAGCAAGTTACAGCATTGTGACACTTTCATGATGTTTAGTTTTATTTGTCCATGATTCGTTACACTTTGTTCACCTTTTACTTGCTTTAAACGGCTTGGGAAATACGGATTATTAATGATATTCTGCGTCGAAACATTGCCACAACTATCCATAAAAATATTTAAAATCAATAATTAATAAAAATACAGTACATTTTTAATTTTCTATATTTTAGACTTTACTCCTATTGCTAGAATGATAAACCTACAGCAATTCACCCTCATAGAGCACAGAAATTAACCGCAGATAAATGACAAAAATTTTAGCCATATTGAAAAAATAGACCATCATTTATGTTCTTTTCTCCCTCACATATCTTATTTATGACGGACAAAATGACAGCCCTACCATTAACAGTCACATCGTATTTTATTTCTTCACCGCAGGTCTTTCTATTTTTTAGAAAAACTTGTCCGAATAATTGAAATTTCAGAGAACAGTTCTTTGTCCTATATTTTGTAAAAGACAGCGCAAAGAAATGAATATGAATAGCAAAACAATCCGTACTTTTGACCCAGATCTTCCTATTCACCTGACATTTGAGGAACAGGACTGGCACATTTTGGCTGAATACTGGTATCCCATTGCTTTAGTGAGTGACTTAACAGAACAACCAACTTCAACTCTGCTTTTAGACATGCCATTGGTCATGTATAAAATGGGAGATGAAATCATTGTGGCAAAGGATGCCTGCCCCCATCGTGGCGTCCCTTTGAGTTTGGGCAAGAATGACGACGGACAAGGTGTCGTCTGCCGCTATCATGGCTTACGCTTTGGACATGAGGGCAAATGCAATCGCATCCCTGCCCATCCTGAACACAAGATATCGGAGCGTTTTAACCTCAAAACCTATGCGCATGTAGAGCGTTATGGCTTACTGTGGTGCTCTCTCAAAGCAGAAATAGGCAGCATACCCCATATTCCTGACATGCCTCATTGGGATGAAACGGAGTTTCAACAACTGGTATGTCCACCTGTAGACATCCAATGCTTCGCAGGTCGTCAACTGGAAGGCTTCATTGATGTAGCGCATTTTGCATGGGTACATCCCGATACGTTTGGTGATCCAGACGATGCTGAAGTGCCTGATTATAAAACCACTGAAACAGCGAATGGTTTTAGTGCCGACTATATAAGCAGTGTGGGACGCTATCCAATTGGAGAAGTGCAACGTGGTGAAGCAGGCTTCCAGTGGCTCAGACATTTTGAGGTTCATCTCCCTTTTACAGCGACTTTAACCATTCATTTTCCACACGGGGCACGGCAAGTGATCATGAACGCGGCTTCACCCATGTCCGCACGCCAAACACGCCTTTTCGCACCTATTTGCCGTGATTATGACAAAGACCTCCCTGTGGAGGATGCTTATGCTTTTAACTTAAAAATCTTTGAAGAGGATCGTCTAATTGTTGAAAACCAAAAACCTGAATACTTGCCATTAGACCTGAGTATTGAAGCCCATTTTCCTGCGGATCGCAGTTCCAGCATGTATCGAAAATTACTCAGAAAAAAAGGATTTAGCCCATTATTTGCAGCTTAAAAGTGATCAATACATGCCTCAATCTTAGACTGAGTTAACTTAGCTGACTTGCTGTATACATGCTATTAGGTAGCATTGGGGGATAGGACATTCCTCCAATGCTGCCTACATAGGATGTTGCTACTTTTGATCGTTAGAAACGCAAGCACGACTTTTACAATCTAATTCCTCTTCCCAAAAGCGCATAACTTCAGAAATAGCTTCATGTAGAAATCGACACCCCACATATTCGCCATTTATTTCAATTTCTTGTTCAAACTGGATAAAAACAAAATTCGACTCTGTAAACATGCCATCAAATCCATCAACAAATAGGCCCTCATTTTGCTCTGCTTTTATTTGCTCTGTAGAATGAATACTTTTTGGAATATTTGTATCGCTTTTAGATTCTCTCAGTATTCCATGCTTAGTTGCATTACAAACATTGCGGATCAATGCTACTTCTGAACAAATACTATAAATTTCTTCTTTCAACAATTTTTCTGTAATAGACCATTCCGTATTTTTATTTAGATAAATTGCCCAATAATCTCGCATATGATCTAAAACAATAGCAGCAATTCTACCTTTTCGCAGATCATGCTTATATTCAAAGAAATCTTGCACCATTGGTTACACAATATTTAGCCAATAGTCGAATATATATTCATTTTTATTCATATCTTTTCTTAAAATAGTATTTTCAAAGAAATTATGCCGTAAAAAAGGGAGCTCATGAGAGCTCCCTTTTTTACACAAACAATCGTTTAAGCAATTGCAGGTATATAGGTTCCATCTGCGATTGGACCTTTGATACGATCCGCTTCTGCAAGCACAAGGCCAAGCAGGTTCTTCACGTTATCTAAAGTCGCAACTGGGCTTAAAGTCGTCATTTTCAATGATTGATTTTGACCTACTTTAGTAACGCCAATATTCGCTTCACCACGTGCAAACAATTCATCTGCAACGTTTTGGTTTAAGGTATCAAGCAATTCTACTGGGTAGTCTGCTGGAACCACACGGAACAATACAGATGCAAATTGTGGATCAACCAACATCTCTAAACCCGCAGTTGCATTGATATAATCAGCAACGTCACGGGTCAGTGTTACACCGTGGTCAATCATAGAACCATAAAGCTCTTCACCTAGTGCTTCAACAGTCATCCAAAGTTTCAACGCATCAAAACGACGGGTTGTTTGAAGTGACTTAGACACCAAGTTTGGCACGCCATGCTCTTCGTCATAAGCAGAGTTTAAATACTCAGCTTCGTAGTGCATGAAACGATAGTTCGCTTCATCTTTTAACAAGAACGCACCACAAGAGATGGTTTGGAAGTAATGCTTATGGAAATCCAGCGTAATGGAGTCAGAAAGCTCGATCCCATCCAACATATCACGGTGATTGTTCGATAAGATTAAAGCACCACCCCATGCTGCGTCGATATGCATCCACGCACCATATTTGTTGGTGATTTCACGAATTTTCTTGAGTGGATCAATCGCACCTGCATCGGTTGTACCCGCAGTTGCAACCACACATGCCACGATTTTACCTTCAGCTTGAAGGTGCGCCATGGTTTTTTCAAGTGCATCCACATCCATCTGCGCGTTTTCGTTCACAGGAACGGTCACAACAGATTGGAAACCCATGCCCATCATCGCCATGTTCTTTTGCACAGAAAAGTGTGCATTTTCAGAACAAATAACTTTGACGTTACGCATCGCATCGCCTGGCACACCATCACGCTGTACAGACCACGGATTACCGTTTTCGTCTTTCCAGTTTTTCGCGATACATGCATCACGTGCAAGCAGTACACCCATCAAGTTTGACTGTGTGCCACCAGAAGTGAATACGCCTGCTTGACCTTCGCCATAACCTACTTTTTGACGAAGCCAATCAATCAACTGTACTTCCATCAAAGAACCAGCAGGGCTTTGATCCCATGAGTCCATTGATTGGTTGGTTGCATTAATCAGCACTTCAGCAATTTGACTGGTGACCATGGTCGGACAGTGCAAATGTGCAAGCGAGTGTGGGTGATGGACTTTTAAGCTTTTATTTAAGAAAAGCTCAACCATACGTTCAAGTGACTTTTGTACACCCAAACCCTCTTTAGAAGGATTAAATGCAATCGCACTGCGAAGCTCTTTGATGCTACCGCCTGTGTACATCTTGTCGTTTTGCAACCATGCTGCAACTGCTTTAGTCGCTTGATCCATCGCTGACGAGTAGTCAGCAATAGATGCAGCATCATTGCAGAGTAACGCCTTACGGTGTTCTGCAAAATCAACCATGATTACGCGCCTCGAGTTGCAACAAGTGCTTCAGCAATTGCTTTCTTAAAGCGAACAATTACTTCTTCACATTCAGCTTGAGTGATAATAAGTGGGCAAAGTAAACGAATCACTGTACCGTTACGACCGCCTTTTTCTAACAATAACTTGTTGTTAAAGCATGCCGCTTGAATTGCTGCTGCCAATTGACCATCTGCAGGTAAAGACCCCATATGATCCGCTGGTTTACGCTCATCAACAATTTCAACACCAATCATCAAACCACGGCCACGCACGTTACCGATACATGGGAACTCTTGAGCCAGCTTTTTAAATTCAGCTTGTAAGAAATCACCACGTTCTTGTGCATTCTGCGCAAGGTTTTGTTCTTTGATGGTTTTGATGGTTGCAAGACCAGTACCCATCGCCAATTGGTTACCACGGAAAGTACCCGTGTGACCTGCTGGTTGCCATGCGTCGAACTTACGCTTAATGCCCAGTACAGCAAGCGGTAAGCTACCACCTACAGCTTTAGACATGACAACAACGTCAGGTTCAATACCTGCGTGTTCAAATGCGAACATCTTGCCTGAACGTGCAAAGCCTGCTTGAACTTCGTCAAGAATCAACACGATATTGTGTTTTTCAGTCACTTCGCGGATTTTTTTCAACCATTTAGTTGGCGCTGTTACCACACCACCTTCACCTTGAATTGCTTCAAGAATCACAGCAGCTGGCTTAGTTACACCACTTTCAACGTCTTCGATGAAATTTTCAAAGAAATACGTTAAAGCATCCACACCCGCTTCACCACCTAAACCAAGTGGGCAACGGTATTCATGCGGATACGGCATAAATTGAACGCCTGGCATCAAACCATTTACAGCATTTTTAGCAGACAAATTACCTGTCATAGCAAGCGAACCATGTGTCATACCATGGTAGCCACCAGAGAAACTAATCACTGTACTACGACCCGTATAAGTCTTTGCTAATTTAATTGCTGCTTCCGTGCCATCTGCACCAGATGGACCACAGAACTGTAAACAATACTCTTCTTTACCACCAGGTAATTGCTCAAGTAATGCTTCAGTAAACGCATCTTTTAAAGGTGTCGTTAAATCCAAAGTATGTAATGGTAGACCGCTTGCAAGCGTATCTTGGATACTTTGAATTACCGCAGGATGATTATGGCCCAAAGCCAATGTTCCTGCCCCAGCTAAACAATCGAGGTACTCTGTACCTTCAACATCAGTAACCCAGCAACCTAATGCTTTGGCTATCGCTAACGGTAATTTACGTGGATAGCTACGAACATTGGATTCCATCTGACTTTGGCGAGTCAAATAGTATTCGTTAGTAGAATTAGTGGCAGGGTTTACAGAAGAAACGCTCATATCGAATTACCATCTCTGATATGGGTTGAAAGAAATAAGTCGGGTGACTTTTGGTCCTTTGACTCGGCGCTTTATAAAATCTAGTTAGATAGTGTTCAGATACTTCATAACTAGGAGGCGGATGATACAGAAATTTTCAATAAAATAAACAGCTTTTGGATATTATCTGTCATAAATTTACTAAAAAAATAGATCGTCCTAAACCATAGCTTAAATTATCATCTTACAGTGTGACAACGTAAAGAAAACCCGATGATTTTATTTATTTTTCAACTTTGCCAAAAAATATAATAAAGTTCAGCTTAGATGAAAATTAAGCGATTGAAAAAATTAAATATATCTAGACTTTATTGAAAAATAATGTGTACTCATTTTTACAATCGAACCACAATATTTTCGCAAATTCACCACAAATTGGCTTTAAGCTTTTTATAAATGTTGCAAAACTCCTCGTAAATAAAAAAGGAATAAAAATGCGTCAATTCTTCATCCCAGCCATCGCACTTAGCACTTTATTTAGCTCCGCAGTTTTTGCACAGTCAGATAACCAATTAAACTACAATATTGTCAACGTTCAGGCCGAAGCAACACGCCAAGTTTCCAATGATCTCATGAATGCAACGTTGTACATTGAACGCAGCAATAAGCAACCTGCTGAACTGGCTACTCAAATTACACAGTTGATGAATCAAGCCACTGCTTTAGCACGCAAATACCCAAGTGTAAAAGTCGAAACGGGCTCTCAAAGCACTTACCCAATTTATAATGATGACAACCAAAAGCTAAAAGAATGGCGTGGTCGTGCAGAAATTAATTTAGAAAGCACAGACTTTAAGGCAGCAAGTCAGTTGATTGGTGAGTTACAACAGAACTTCCAAACCCAATCTATTGGTTTTAGTGTATCTGATGCACAACGTAAAAAAGTCGAAAATGAGCTGATTATTGAAGCATCGAAAAACTTTCAACAACGTGCGCAATCTTTAGCACAAGCATGGAACAAATCAGGCTATAACTTGGTGAACTTGAACATTAACACCAGTAACTATTACCCTCGCCCAGTGATGATGCGTGCTGAAAGTGCAAAATTTGCAATGGCTGATGCAGCACCAATGCAAGATGTGGCAGGTGGCGAGTCTAAAATCACCGTAAATACAAATGGTACTGTTCAATTTAAATAAAGAAATAGCGCTCATGCAATTTGAAAAGCGACATTAAACCTAGCTTTTAAATTCAGTGCGCAACGTGATTTTACTTTTAAAGCTGACAGCCAATTCACTCAAATCCATGCAGCAGATAAAAAAGACTACATTTTTGTGGTCTTTTTTATTTTAACAATATGACAAAATTGTGACACATTTTCGCACTTTATAAATATCACCCTACTTCATGACCCTCTCTGAACTTAATTTATCGCTTTTTTCATGGATTAATGCATCTCCCGAAGCTAGCAATACCAATATTCATTTTGCTATTTTCATTGCCAATGACCTGCTCTATTGCATGATTTTACTGTTTGCTTGGTTTTGGCTACGTGGTAACTATGACACTAAAAAGCAGATATTGAAGGCATTTATCTTTACCAGTATCGCCATTTTGATCAGCCAATGTATTTCGCATGTGTATTATCACCCGCGGCCTTTTGTCATGGATGTTGGACGCACTCTCATTTACCATGCACCTAATGGTTCATTCCCGAGTGACCATATGCTGATTTTTAGCAGTATTGCCTTTTCTTATCTGTTCTCGGCACAGCGCAAACTGGGAGTTTTTCTCTTGATCGTGGCTTGGCTGGTTGCATGGTCACGTGTCTATCTCGGTGTGCACTTCCCTTTAGATATGCTCGGCGCTTTTCTATTGGCTTTTGCCTTAAACTTCTTTGGTTTAAAGCTTTGGCATCTCTATAAAGAGAAAATCATGCAATGGGCACTCACCCTTCACTTTTACTTATTTAAGCCACTGATTCAAAAAGGCTATATCAAATAACTTTCTCTTTAAAACAAAAAATCCCGCTCGAGAGCAGGATTTTTTCATGCGTTTAAATCAGTAGATTGCCATGTGGTTACGATGAATCATCTCAAGTGACCGTGCTTCACCTAGAACTTGATGAACTTTATCTGACGCCAAGCCCTTGACCAACTCCGCAGAACGCGAACTAAAGTTGACACGTCCGACCGCAACACGACCGCCTTGAATATCAACACATTCAACCACGTCACCGCGCTCAAAATGCCCTTCCACAGCTTTCACGCCAACCGGAAGTAAACTACGATGATTGTCTTTAATGGCCTTAACCGCACCATCATCCAACACCAAACGACCTGCTGTTTGTAAGTGAGCCGCTAACCATTGTTGATGAGCAGTAATGCGGTCATTGTCAGTAATAAACAATGTCCCAAGCATTTCACCATCCATCAAACGTGCAAGCACATTATCACTTTCACCACTGGCAATCAGCGTTGGACAGCCAGACTTCGCAGCCAAGCGTGCAGCACGGACTTTGGTCAACATGCCACCACGACCAAACTTACCACCACCGCCAGCCATATCAAACAAGCTTTCATCTAAAGCACGCACGGTATGGAACAGTTTCGCATCTGGATTTGAACGTGGGTCTGAGTCAAACATACCTTGCTGATCAGTCAAAATAATTAACAAATCTGCATGCACTTGACCAGCAACCATCGCGGCCAGCGTGTCATTGTCACCAAAGCGAATTTCATCGGTCGAAACCGTGTCATTTTCATTGATCACAGGGATCACATGCCATTCAATCAAGTTCTGTAAAGCATCACATGAGTTTAAGTAACGACGACGGTCTGCCAAGTCATCATGGGTCAACAACACTTGTGCAGTCTGAATGTGATGTTTTTCAAGCACACTCGACCATGTATGAATCAGGCCCATCTGACCAATGGCAGCACACGCCTGAAGACTGGGTAGATCGGTGGGTCGGCTGTCTAGCTTCATACGAACCATACCTTCAGCCACAGCTCCTGATGACACCAGAATAATCTCATGTCCTGCATTGTGTAGATCTGCAATTTGTTTCGCCCAATGCGAAATTGCATCTATATCTAAACCTTGCCCATTTGCTGTGAGTAAAGATGATCCGATTTTAACAACGATTCGTTTACAAGCTTCGAGCTTACGTTGCCCATCTACCACTTCTATCATCTTGTCCTCAGTTACTCATTACGAGCTTAACGTACGTAGTACACTTCCATTTCGCCATCATCTTCATCATCGTCTTCATCATCACCCAACAATCCTGCAAGACGTTGTTGGCGACGCATTTCACGATACGCTTCTTTAGCGGCAATCGTTTGTTCGCGTGTTTCAGCTTCAAGCTGCTCACGGAATGCTTTCACTTCTGCTGCATAGTCTGGATCTTCAAGCTCACGTTCACGTTGTTGCTCAATTTGATCCATCAGGTAATACACAACTGGTTTTGTCCCTTCAGACATCAAACCTGAAGTTTTAAATACAGGGCCATCCCACTGCATTTCATCTAAGATATGCTGACACCATTCATCACGCGTATCATCTGCCAGTTGGTCAACTTTGTTTAACACTAAAACGATCGGTAACTTTGAAAGTGTCGGAGAGAATTTCTCTAACTCCGCCAAGATCGCTTTTGCATTGTATGCTGGATCAGAACCATCAATCGGCTGAACATCGACAATGTGAAGCAGAATACGCGTACGCGCCAAGTGCTTTAAGAAACGAATACCCAGACCCGCACCTTCTGACGCCCCTTCGATCAAGCCAGGAATATCTGCCATTACAAATGAACGGTGACTGTCCGCATCGACTACACCAAGGTTTGGAACCATTGTAGTAAACGGATAATCTGCAACCTTAGGTTTTGCTGCTGATACGGCACGAATAAAAGTCGATTTACCTGCATTTGGCATACCCAGTAAGCCGACATCTGCCAGTACTTTTAGTTCTAAGCGAATTTCACGGAATTCGCCTTTAAAACCATGGGTACACTTACGCGGCGAACGGTTCGTCGATGATTTAAAATGAGTATTACCCAAACCACCATCACCACCCGCTGCAACAAGCACACGCTGACCACTTTCAACCAAGTCGCCAATAATGTCACCCGAATCAGTGTCAACAATCGTTGTACCTACAGGAACCTTTAGTACAGTGTCTTCACCGCCACGGCCAGCGCAGTTTGCACCACGACCATTTTTAGCTCGCTCCGCACGAAAGCGGCGCGTATAACGAAAGTCTACAAGGGTACTGGTATTATCATCAGCTTCGATAAATACGCTACCACCACGACCACCGTCACCACCATCTGGCCCGCCAAAGGGTACGAATTTTTCACGGCGAAAACTGGCTACGCCATTGCCACCGTCGCCAGCCTCTACGGTAATGACTGCTTCATCAACAAAGCGCATGCTGCCAATCCTCTAAATACTTTAAAACCGCATATTCTGCCATATTTTACAAAATTTCTCGAATAGAATTATTGAGCGAAACATGAAATTTAGTGACAAATCACTTAAAAACGTGCATTTAGCTCTTTTTCTCTTGATTTTCTTCAGTTTTGTCCCTGAAAACAATCAACCTAATCCCATGCTCAACTTACATAAATTAAGCAGCATATACTCTGTTACAAGCAAATCTATGGCTTTTTGTGAAACCTATAACTCACTTAATTCAAACCATTTATTCTGCTTATTTTGTTGTTAAGTTATTTTTTTAAAGCTGAGACTCGCTCTTTATTTTCCAAGATCTCAGGCAAACTTTTTTCAATCCATCCAATTAGATACATGGTTTTTTCGGCCGCTTGGGAGCCCAGTATCGTCAATTGATACTCAACTTTAGGTGGAACTACAGGATAAACCGTCCGTAAAATAAAACCATCTTGCTCAAGTGTTTTAAGGGTTTGGGAAAGCATTTTCTCACTCACCCCTTCTATACGCTGTCTCAATTCACTAAAACGGTGTACACCATCACTCAAACAACGCAACACCAGTACTGACCATTTGCTCGTAAGATGTTCCAATATGTCACGAGATGGGCACTCAGTGGATAAAACTTGACCTAATAGTTTGCTTGTTGCATAGGTGTGCATCATTTCTCTCCATTTGGTTTATTACTTACTTTTTGGTACGTACTTTCACTTAGTAAGTTACTAGATTAAGATAAAACCATCAAGTACAGAAAACAACCAATATAGGTGACTTATGAAAATTGCAATCACAGGTGCAACAGGCCAATTGGGTTCTATTGTGATAGAAAAACTTTTACTACAAACTGAGGCCAACAACATTGTTGCGCTTGTGCGAAACCCAGCTAAAGCGACACATCTCACAGCACAAAATATCGAAGTGCGTGAGTTTGACTATGACCGACCTGAAACTTTAGTCCCTGCTCTATCAGGTATAGATAAATTATTACTCATTTCTGCAAATGAAGTCGGTCGCCGTACACCTCAGCACAAGGCAGTGATTGATGCTGCAAAAGTGGCCGGTGTTCCTTATCTTGCTTATACTAGCTTACTACGTGCAGATACATCGCCACTCGGCTTAGCCCAAGAACACCGTGAAACTGAAAAACTGATTCAAGATAGTGGACTACGCTACACCTTCTTAAGAAATAACTGGTATAGCGAAAACTACCTTGCAGGTGTTGCTCACACCATTGAAATTGGGACGCTTTTTGGAGCAGCTCAAGATGGTCGCATTAGCTCGGCATCACGCATAGATTATGCTGAAGCTGCAGCGAAAGTCTTAACGTCAACTGGCCATGATAATCAAATCTATGAACTAGCAGGTTCACAAAGCTTTAGCCTCTCAGAGCTTGCAACATTGATTGGTCAAGCAGCGAGTAAAACCATTAATTATCAAAACCTAAGTGCGGAAGAATACACTCAAGGCCTAACTCAGGCGGGCTTACCTGCTGGCTTAGTTGAGGTCATCGTTGATGCAGACATTCAAACTATACAAGGTGCAATGTATAGTGACAGTCAAGACCTAGAACAATTGATTGGACGTAAAACTACGAACATTCAAGATGCGATCAAAGCTGCACTTTAAGCCACCCTTTTGATTTTCACATGAAAACACCACCAATGATTGGTGGTGTTTTCTTTATGGATGAATATTCTTCACAGGTAGTGTCATATTCATCTCCAAGTTCGCTGTCGTACTCCGCTCCGTGTTATACATGGTGGCATTGAAGCTTGCTATTTTTCGCATAGTCATTGGATCATTCAAATTAAGCTGTGGCGCAAACTGATGCAACACATGCAGTCGTACTTGCTCATTGAACTCAAAATAAACCAAGCCATTAACCATAATTTTGATCGGAATCTGATAGTCTTGCTTTAAATGAAATGGCACAGCCAGTTTAATCGGAATATCCAAAGTGAGTGGAAACTTAGGCAACAGTTTATTCTGATAAATTAAATCCGTATTGGTCTCCAACGGCATGTTTTGATCAATAAGCACCTCGGTTTGATAATCAACCGATACAGAAACAGGTACTTCTACTTCGAACTCCAAATTTGCCAAATATTTTCCATGTAAAGGCAAATTAATTTTTTGATCAATTTTCAGTTGCGTATCTAAAGTTCCAACAGATTGAGTTTCTAAATAATTACCGACTTGTATTTTTGTCGGTAAAGAGTCTGACAGTTGAATTTGTGCTTCATTTGCAGACACTTGCATACTGGCTTGAATATTCAGGTAAAACCAAAACAGCGCACCCACCAAAATGACAACACACACAAAACTCAAGACAAGCCGCTTCGCGGACTGGAATATCCACATACTCCCTCCTATGGCTTCACGTGTTCTTGAGATAGAGGTTTTTCACGCAAGAATTGCAAACTGTTGAGTGGAATCTTCAACTCCCCCTGCTTAATTTCAATTGGCAATGTATTTTGCACATCCACCGAAGCTTTCAATGCCGTTTTAATAGGAACGTTTAAATGCCCTTGTATTGGAATATTGGTCTTAACCACTGTATTTACTGGAATATGTAGATTTTCTTTCAGTACAGTTTTTACAGGTGCATCAAATTTGAGGTGTACTTGCTGTTCCAGTGGCACATCAATATGAATTGGAACATCCAACTGAATAGGAATATTACCTTTTAAAGGCAAAGTTACATCTCGTCCCATGACTTTTACCTGCACCTTGGTATCCACAGGCATACTCTGATTAATTTTCAAGATTTCACGCACTGGAATGCTGGTTTTGATCGGGACTTGATTATCAAAATACACACGTGGTGTCAGAGTTTGGGTCAGTGGAATATTCAGGTTTTCTCGGATCGGAATTTCAGCATTCACACGCCCTGTCACATCCACATCTAAAGCGTCATGAATTTTGACCTCAGCTTGTAAAGGCTCTTGTAGATCAATACTGACTTTTTGATTTTCTAAGGGAATATAGATATTAAAGTGTTTAAACATCCAAATAGCGATGAATACACCACACATGGTTGCTAACACAATAAATACCAATCCACTGAGTAGGTGTTTCACTTGCAAAGTCAAATTCCTTTTTTTATTTTGATTCTTCATCTGACAAGTCTAATCCTTTTGTCAGCCCAGTCTGTTTACAGGTCATCCCAACCTGACTCGATAAATATATAAATGTCTATTTCAATAAAATGTTCCAATTATTCTAAGTAAATAAGTCAGAATTAAGCATTGGCAACTCTTACCATGAAATTCAATACTTATGCCAATCCTGACATATATGTACAAATTTTATAAATCAGCAAGTAAAAAAAAGAGCCTCATATGAGGCTCTTTTTGATCACTACTACAAATTATGCATTTGTTTCAGTAGGAATTTTAGGATAGCTTACGCCACCCATTTGCTCTGCAATACGTAATACTTGGCAGCTATAACCTACTTCGTTATCGTACCAAACATACGCAGTTAAACGGTTGCCCGAAGTAATGGTTGCTTGCGCATCAAATACACCAGCAGTACGCGAACCGATAAAGTCAGATGATACAACTTCAGTCGAGTTGGTATAACCGATCTGACCTTGAAGGCTTGAGCTGATTGAGATTTTACGAATGTATTCGTTCACTTCATCACGATCAACTTCTTTGTCTAAAGTTAAATTTAGAATCGCAAGTGAAACGTTTGGTGTTGGAACACGTACAGAGTTACCTGTCAGTTTACCTTGCAGTGCTGGAAGTGCTTTAGCAACCGCTTTAGCCGCACCAGTTTCAGTAATTACCATGTTCAATGTTGCAGCACGACCACGGCGGTCTGCTTTATGGTAGTTGTCAATTAAGTTCTGGTCATTTGTGAATGAGTGAACTGTTTCAACGTGACCATTCAACACTGTGTATTTGTCATGTAGTACTTTAAGTGTTGGTGTAATCGCGTTTGTAGTACAACTTGCAGCTGAGATGATTTTGTCTTCATCAAGAATGTCTGCTTGGTTCACACCAAATACCACGTTCTTCATGTCACCTTTACCAGGTGCAGTTAGAATTACACGTGCAGCACCAGGACATTTAAGGTGTTGAGCAAGACCTTCTGCATCACGCCATTTACCCGTGTTGTCAATCACAAGCGCATTGCTGATGCCATAATCAGTGTAGTCAACTTCAGATGGGTTAGATGCATAAATCACTTTGATGAATTGACCATTTGCAATAATTGCTTCGTTTTCTTCATCAACAGAAATCGTACCAGAGAAAGGACCATGGATTGAGTCACGGCGTAATAAAGACGCACGTTTTTCTAAATCACCATCAGAAGACTTACGAACCACAATCGCTTTTAAGTTCAAGCCACGTCCAAGGCCAGACTGACCAATCATTAAACGCGCAAGAATACGACCAATACGACCAAAACCGTAAAGTACAACGTCACGGCCTTCTACAGAAGTTGGGCGACCTTCTACAGACTTAACTGCTGCTGCAACAAATGCATCAACATCGCCACCTTGCTCTTTGAAAGCAACAGCTAATTTGCCTAGATCAATTTCAGCAGTACCAATATTTTCAATTTTAGCGAGCGCTTCAAGGATTGGGAATGTATGCACAACTGAAAGCTCAACGTCCATCATACGTGTGAAACGGTGTGCTTTTAAAATTTGAATTACTGAACGGTTAACTAAAGAACGTCCAAACACTGAAACTACAATATTTTTTTCACGGTAAAGCTGACCGATCAAAGCGATCATTTGTTCTGCGATTTCTTCACGGTTTTTCCAGCGACCTTGGTGTTCTGCGTGTAGGGCGATGATAGTCTCTTTGCTCACAGATACGTCCTCTAATTAATTTAATCTAAGCATAAATTTCAAAACCCAACAATTGTAAAGGATTTAGTGCCAAGTTTGAATCGAAAGCTGTAAATGCATGATGTTTTTTATCGTATATTCATTATTAATTTCAGAAATGATTGAATTTAGTCAA
>NZ_BKFU01000016.1:0-56800 GCF_008980265.1 Acinetobacter sp. TUM15064
CCCATATTCTTTTTAATGATTTTTTTAAATATGAATACAGCTACTGCATCCACATTATTATCCATTTTTATGGATATTCCTTGTTTAACAGCACCCAATGAATTTCTCATAGTTCTAAGATTTACACGACTCAGTGGAAATCCCCACCCATTTTCAAGAAATAAATGCTCGAAATCTGCTGGCATATGAATAAATTGATTTATTGGAGGGTCTGGACGTAACCAGTCGGCGGGATCATGAATATTTGCACTAAATTTTTTTAAAATTTCTTTTATTTCTAAAAAAACATCTTCATGTTCAGTATTTAAAATATCCCAAGCACCATTACAACTTAAAATTTTAGTTAAATACATTCTCAACTCTTTTAGTAAAACTTAAATATTAGTATGATTTTTTTATACTTCAAAAGGTAAATAAGTTTCAACTCATTTACCCACTTAATTACTTCTTGCTAAAACTATCAGCAAAATTCCGTACTAAAGTCATTAGTGTTTGACGCTGCTCAGGATCAACCTGGTCCCAATATTTCAGCAACTCTTTAGCTTCCTCAGATAGCAATTCAGGCTGAGTTCGTTCGCCAGTAATCAAATACCAAACGTCCACACCCGCTCTATGCAGTGCTTCTAAGTCTTCCTGTCCCATAACGCGCTCCCCTTTCTCGTAGCGCATTACAGCCATGTTTTTCTTACCAAATAACGCAGCGAAATCTTTTTGTGACAGATCTAAGCGTGATCGTTCCTGACGAAGGCGTTCGCCTCTTTGATCGTTATTCTCATTTACCATTTGGGATAAATCCATATATTAATTATCCCAATTGGGATAATATTGCTTTGCTTATTACCATTTTAACAAAGTTCTCTATTCACCACAGTTTAATAACTGTGGACTCAAAAGGAAACAAACATGGCTACTCACGAGTCTCAAAAAGAAATACAGATCAGCTTTCGCACTACTCCAGAAAATCGTCGTCTCGCTCGTATCGAAGCAGCAAAGCTCAACATGTCACTGAACGAATGGATTAAAAGCCTTGTTGAAGCTGAACTAGACACTTCATCTCAAGAAACAAAATCATCATAAGGCACAGCTTTAGAGCCACTCACAGAATTGCAGGACCTTGTTTACATTTCTTTGCAATTTCTTGTTTAACAAGAAAAGTTAGGTACTTGGTGTCGGGAGCAACAACTACTTAATTCAAATCAGAGGTAATGATGAGTAAATCAATTGGTTTCTACTGCCCGCACTGTGGAAGACGTATGTATGTATCTAGTCGCAAAAAGCCCTCTCCTCTTTTACACGAACTGATTGTGAGCTGCCAGAACGACCAGTGCCTTGCAAGCTTTGCAGCCAGCCTAGAAATGGTTCGTCCCATTCAAAACAGCATCAATCCAAACATCGAAGTTCAAACCGGGTTACCGCAACACAAACGTCAGTGGGAAGTAGAACTAGAACATCACCTGTCCAGTTTAGAAACGATGACCGTGATCGACAAACAACAAGAAAACTATGTTGAAGGCTTTATCTCTGCCTTATTCCACTCATCCACGATTGATTTGACTAAGGCCAGTGTCTACCGCAATCGGCTTAAACAAATCAGACTCTTATAAGGCGTAGATATGTATCACCTACAGCAACGGATAGATGACCGACTCAACCAGTTATTCCATTTCAAGAAAAAAGGTGAATGGTATCGAGAGGGAGTCTGTCCGAAATGTAAAGAAAAAGAACTCTATACACATGCCATCACTCCACGCATGGTGAAGTGTGGAAGGATCAATAAATGTGGCTATGAAGAACATGTCAAAGATATCTGTGAGGAGCTTTTTAAAGACTGGTCCGAATATCATCCACAAACCACCACAAACCCACATGCAGCAGCGGATGCCTATCTCAAAGAGGGTCGTGGCTTTGATATCTCAAAGCTCAAGGGACTGTATACCCAAGAGCTGTATCGTTCACCGAAAAACCGAAGCCTTGTTACAGCGACTGTTCGCTTTAAATTGGCTGAAGGCATTTATTGGGAACGACTGATCGACCGTCCTGAGCGCTTCGATCGCATGAAGGCAAACTTCATAGGAAAGTGGTCTGGCCTTGCTTGGACAATGCATGATTTAGATGCCCTGTGTAATGCAGGGAGTATTTGGATTACTGAAGGTATCTTTAATTCAATCGCGCTTAGTCAGTCTAAATTGATCAGTTTGAGTAATATGAACAGTGGGAATTATCCTGCTGTTCTTTTGGAGAAAATTAAGAACCGCTGCCATGAACTCAATAAAAGTAGACCACGTTTAGTTTGGGCATTGGACAATGATCCTGCAGGAAAAAAGTATCTAGCGAAACACCATAAACGCGCAACGGATGAGGGTTGGATCTCGACTGCTGCCCTACCACCTGCGCCAATGAATGGTAAATCAGTCGACTGGAATGATTTGTTCCAAAGAGGACAGCTCACAGCAAAAGACCAGGATAAATATCTACACTTCGGAAAGCTACAGATTTCAGAAACACCTGAAGAAACAGGCTTATTGATTTATAACTTTTACGGCAGCAGTCTAAGCCAATTCTTTTTTAATCATCGTTTCCGCACCTACTGGTGGGAGCTTGATTATGAAAAATATAACAAGGCAGTTCAGTATGTAGAAGAATCTCAAAGCACGGTACTGACTGAAGAAGAAATACGGATTCAAGCATTAAAGACATGCTCTTCAGCAAAAGAAATTTGCAATGCTCAGCTTGAGCCTCTTTATTTTCAACGAAATGAAATTACCGATGAGTCCTGGTACTACTTTCATATTCAGTCACCGTGGGGTGAAGTTAAAACCACATTTACTGCAGAGCAAATGTCCTCACGCAGCAAGTTTAAACCACGTGTATTAGCCGTATTATCGGGAACCATTTGGTCAGGTAACGACCATCAGCTTGAAACATTCATCAAGCGTAAAACAGAGCGTTTACGTGAAGTAAAAACCATCGACTTTATTGGCTATTCTAAAGAATATGAAGCCTATATTTTTGATAAGTTTGCTGTGCATAAAGGTCAAGTTATCCACAAAAATCAGCATGACTTTTTTAAAACAGGCAATAAGGAAATCAAAACCTTAGCTGCATCTCCTGTTATTCATCTAAATGCGAAACAAGAGTTTTTACCGACCTGGTGGAAAGATTTTTATGCCCTTCAAGGTGAGAAAGGTTTAATCCTTTTGGCATGGTGGACAGGTACATATTTTGCCGAACAAATCCGCGCTATAAATTCCTCTTATCCATTCTTTGAGTTCGTCGGACAAGCAGGCTCAGGTAAATCCACCATCATTGAATTTTTATGGAAGCTGAGTGGCCGTGAAGCCTATGAAGGTTTCGATCCAAACAAATCGACCAACGTGGCGATTTACCGTAACTTTGCCCAAACCTCCAACATGCCTATCGTGCTGATTGAGGGTGACCGTAACGACCAGGCTGGATCTCAAAAAGCAAAGTTTAGTTGGGACGAATTAAAAGATGCCTATAACGGTCGAGCGATTCGTTCTAAAGGCTTAAAAACAGCAGGCAATGAGACCTATGAGCCTCCTTTCCGTGCTGCGGTGATGATTAGCCAAAACACCCCGATTCAAGCATCTGAAGCAGTGTTATCGCGTACTTTGCATATTTCTGTAGATACTAAAAACCACAGCTTAGAGAAAAAGCATGTTGCAACCCGACTGACGCAGATGAGTTTAGAAGATGCATGTAAATACATGACCTTTTGCTTAAAGAATGAGGAAAGCATCCTCAAGACTTATACCGAAAAACATAAAGAAATTGAAATTGAGATGCATCAAAAAGGCATTACCAATACACGTATCGCCCTCTGTCATGCCCAAGTGTCGGCCATGATTGATGCTATTGCGGAGCACGTCTTTAAAGATGCCATCGATTTATCTGACATTTGTGATGCCAAAAGATATTTAGAAGGTATGGCCATGCGACGTATTGAAGAAATTGCAGCAGATCATCCATTTGTTCAACAGTTTTGGGATGCCTTTGAATATCTCAATAGTATTCGTGGCACCAGTTTCCAATTGAACCATTACTCAACTACAGATTCGCAGATCGCCATCAACTTAAATGAAGTCTACAAAGTTGCTGCACGTAATTATCAGGCTTTACCTGAAATCAATGAAATGCGGAATTTATTAAAAACGAGTAAACGCTACAAATTCATTGAGGCAAACAAAACAGTTCGTTCATCACACCAACCTGCAGATGAAAGTAAAGCCATTCAAGGCTATGGCAATCAACCAAGTATTAAAGAAGACCGTATCGTCAAATGCTGGATTTTCTCTAACCCTTATCAAGCAAAGCCTGCAGGTGGGAAAAAATGAATATGACCGAAGTAACAATTTTATTAAGCACTTCAAGCTTTTGTGGTGCTGTCTATTTTTTGACTGAAACAGTTAAGTAAAGAGGGAATAACCATGAGCCAAGAAACACTAGACAAACTTATTCAGAAGATGATTAAGCATTTAGATGCCAAGCCTCTCATCCCTATTGAACATCAACTGTGGAGTGAAAAAGAAATAGCCCAATATTTTAAATATTCTGAAGACTACACACGCAAGCACATCATTAAAAACCCTCACTTTCCACCAAGTCGAGACTTGCCCACATCTGTCGATGGAGAGCGTACCGTACAAAAATGGAAAGCCACAGATGTTATTAAATATGCTATGGCCTTTGATAAGAAAGCTATAAATTATAAGAATTAATTCTTTAAAGCCACAGGAGTGGCTTTAATTATGTAAGGAGCCGACTTAAGCCAGAGGATTGATTCAATTCTTCTATAATTTCGTCATTGGTCGGATTATAATAAGTCAATGCTTGCTTCGGGTCTTTCCAACCAAAGATTTTACATAAGGTTAAGGCATTCTTAATCCGCCTAGCCATAAGGCTAGCAGCTTCATGCCTTGAATCATGAAAGGTAATATCCGCGAATTCTAAGCCTGCACTTTTTCTTGCCTTTCTAAAAAGCGTATCCCTCGATGCATTATCAACCGTAAACACCCGATTAGATTTATTACGTTTGATCTGTAAAGCTAAATTCCACAAATGCAGTGCAAAAGTATCTAAGGGGACTTTACGTGAAGTGCCATTTTTTGTGTCAGGCAATAAAATATATTTTCGATCTAAGAACACTTCAGAAATTGGACGATTCACAATTTCACCCGACCGCATTCCCGTAGCCATCGCGATTAACCAAATCAAGCCGACTTCTTGCATTTTAGTTTCAGGGACAGTACCAGGAACATATTTTAAGGCGGCAAGAATGGCTTGTAGTTCTTCTAATTCAGTTCTGCGCTCTCGATGTGCTGGTTTCTTTGGCTTTCTAAGGTTTTCAACTGGATTAAAATCTATCCATCCCTTGTCTTTTCTACACCAATTAAAAAAAGCCGATAAAGTGGAATAGTCTCTCAAAACACTGGATGCCTTCAACGGACGAATAGATCGTTTCATGACTTGATCTTCCCACTGCTTAAGAAATTCAGTTCGGTAATCCATCAATGGCCAATCTACATTGGGTAAATGATTCTGAAAGTATTTAATACGCTGAATTTCTTTTTTGGCTGTCTTTTTATAAAACGAGACTTCATCAGCATATCGGGTCAATGCCTCACTGACAGTCACTATTGTTTTTCTTTGTAGAGCTACCTGAGTGGAATAATTTAGAAAAAGTTCCCTTTCCTCAACTTCCGACCATCTTTTGGCTTCTGCTCTAGAATGCAGCACCTTACTTTTTCTTTGGCCATAAGCAACGAGATCTACTCTCCAAGTCCCATTTTTTTGTTTATAAATCGACAAGCTCATAAATTTAATAAACCCAATAGCTTATAACTAAAAATCCACTATAAAAACGTGTGGAAAATATGTGGAGATTTATACCTCAAATTAGATTTAAATACCTGAAAAAAACCCAAACGCCAGAAACGACAAAACCCCGAAACCTTTTAAAACAAAGGCTTCAGGGCTTTGGAGAATATTTCTATTCTGAATCTTGGTCCCGAGGGTCGGACTCGAACCGACACGTCATCTCTGACAGCGGATTTTGAGTCCGCCGCGTCTACCAATTTCACCACCTCGGGAAGGTGTTGATGCGTATATTAAACTTTTTGAAAAACTTGTCAACGTAAGTTGATGACAATTGTCTATTTTTAAGTCACATGTGCTTTTTTAGCTTTATATTTGTGCAATATCAGCGTTCATGTCCAAAAAAGCATATACTAGCGCCAATTTTATATCCTCTATTTTGACGCTGCTTTTCCATCATGCAACTTTCTGATTTTAATTTTGACCTCCCCGATGAACTCATTGCTCGTTATCCTTTAAACACGCGCAGTGCTTCTCGTCTTTTACACCTCGATGCACAAGGTCGATACCACGACCACCAATTTACCGATATTCTCGAATTACTCAATGAAGGCGATTTATTGGTGCTCAATGACACCAAAGTGATGAAAGCACGTCTCAAAGGTAAGCGTGCTAGTGGTGGTGCAGTCGAAGTTCTGGTCGAACGCATGCAAGATGCATTTATTGCACACTGTCACATCAAAGCCAGCAACACCCCCAAAGCGGGAGCTGAACTTTTTATTGGCCCAGATGCTGTTAAAGTCACGGTGCTAGGTCGTCATGAAAATTTATTTATTGTGAAGTTTTCGCAGCCAATTCTCAATGTTTTGGATTTATACGGCCAACTACCCATTCCGCCGTACTTTAACCGCGAAGCCGAAGCGATTGATACCGAGCGCTATCAAACAGTATTTAATGATCCTACCAAGTTAGCCAGTGTCGCGGCACCGACCGCAAGTCTACACTTCGATCAAAAACTGTTAGATCAGCTTGCAGCTAAAGGCATTCAAAAAACGTTTGTCACTTTACACGTGGGTGCAGGCACCTTTCTGCCTGTACGTACCGATGACATTGCCAATCACATTATGCATAGTGAATGGTGTGATGTTCCTGAGCATTCAGTTGAGCTTATTCGTCAAACCAAAGCGCGTGGTAATAAAGTCATTTCTGTCGGAACGACAGCGACACGTGCGGTTGAAAGTGCAGCACAGGCACATGATGGTGAACTGAAAGCTTGGACTGGAGATACCCAAATTTTTATCTACCCAGGTTATGAGTTCAAAGTGGTGGATCGTCTTATCACCAACTTCCATCTGCCTGAATCGACTCTCTTGATGTTGGTTTCAGCGCTGTCAAATCGTGATAATATTTTGATGGCTTATCAACATGCAGTTGCAAGCCAGTACCGCTTCTTTAGTTATGGCGATGCCATGTTAGTCGACCAACTTCAACCTAAATAAGAAGAACCATGCCTCTCGATACGATCAAACATTCTATTCATATTCGACGTAAAAAGAATCAGGTCGTGTTTGATAATATCGACAGGCTTTGGGACATTGCTCGGAGTGCGGACACTGCCCAAGAAATCTTGGATCGGTTGCATCCATGGAAAGCACCGATTACCCTTAAATTTGAAAATGTGTTACCCATTCTACTGGGAATAATCGGCATTTTTTTTATTGTGCCTGTATTTTTTGCAGGACAACATATTTGGACATTATTTAGCTTTTTATTTGGCTTAGCTTGCTTGCTTTGGGCCTATTTAAGCTATGAACAGGATGATGCCCTTGAGGAAGTCATAGACCACCTCGAAAAGCAAATTATTCATAAAAAATATCAGCTCAATGAGTTCACACCACCGCAGTACATTGGTGTTCCGCTACAACCTGCGTATTTTATCCCACAACTCAAACAATTGTTTCCGATCTTTAACCAAGGAACCATCAGTAATGATATCCCCTACTATGCCAGCACGATTTGGCAGGATGAGGACGAACAACAACATCAGGTCTTATTATTTCAATATCACTTTGTCGATGAAATTCGGGTGCGAGACAAAGATGGCAATGAAATGAAAGTCAAAGAAGTGCACAAAGACTTATGGGGATGTTTTGTGTTTGATGTACCGACTCAAGGGATTGCCATCACAGCATACAATAAAAAATTTTATTATCCTTATAGCTTTCCGTGGCATAGCAGTGACATTCAAATCAACCAAAAGCTCAAATTTTTTGGTGCCGACCAAATGCACATGGCTAAACTGCTATCACCTGCTTTTGTATTACGTGTCGCTAACTTCTTCCAATCACGTGAAGGTGATTTACTCTTTCATCCTGAAAAAAATATTTTGTGCTATATCAGCCCGCAAGACCTGTTTGAAATATCCAGTAAAGCAAAAAAAATCAATGACATTTCGACATTGCGTGGACACTTACGTACTTTTAAATTACCTTATCTAGAGCGTTTAGAATCCGATCTAACGCAATTTTTAAAATAATGATATTTTGCCGTTAGAGGGTCGTATGGGGCTATTGATTTTCTTCTTGATTATTATTGCAATCGTGTTTGGCGTGATTGTCATTCGTAATAATATTGTCAGACACCACAATGCAACCATTCGCGCATGGTCAGATGTGGCTACTTATGAACGTCAAAAGATCAAAATTTTAGATGGGCTAGAACCTTTGGTCGAACAATATTCCAGTTTTGAAAAAGGCACCTTGGAAAAAGTCACTGAACTCCGTCAGAACATTCTTAACCTGAACTTGAACAATACGGATGTCAATCAATTACAGCGTATTGAAGCTTTAAACCAAGAACTAATGCGTAGCCTTAATGTCGTGGTCGAAAATTATCCTGAGCTCAAAGCCAATGATATTTATCTCAAAATGATGAATGAAATTGAGGAACAAAACGAAAATGTCGGTGCTGCGATCAGCATCTTTAACCGCAATGTCGAGCTGTTTAACAATCATATTCAAATTTTTCCAAACAACATTGTTAACACCATGACTGTCGGCAAAAAAGCGGTCCGTCCGTTCCGCGACTCAGTTGCGCTACAAAATTTTGATTACCGCCCAAACTTTAATTAGCAGGGTGATTAGACCGATATTTGCTTAAAGGCACTTTAAATGAGTGCCTTTTTTAACCTCTACGCTGACTGCACTGCTGACAACCACCGCTTGATACAATCTATCTCCACCCCGACAACACATTCAAATTAAAACCGTTGTCACCGCATACTATTTCGTACAGAAAAGCTTTGCTTTAAAAGTGTTACAACACTGGTGTTTATTTGCATAATCAAGGAAAATAGCCTCCTTTTAGCGGCGAACTGTTTTTTCGCTCTTGCACTGCAAGTCAAGCGGTGCTTTGCTCTTGTTTAGGATTTTTTATGAAGTTTGAAAAATTAGGTCAGTCGGGTCGCGCCCGTCGTGGTCGTTTAACTTTAGAGCATGGTGTGGTGGAAACCCCTGTGTTCATGCCTGTCGGTACTTATGGTACAGTCAAAGGCATGCTCCCACGTGATATTGAAGACATCAAAGCGCAAATTATTTTAGGCAACACCTTCCATCTTTACCTGCGCCCTGGCCTTGAAGTGATTAAAGAACACGGCGGTCTGCATCAATTTATGAAGTGGGATAAACCCATTTTGACCGATTCAGGTGGCTTCCAAGTTTTCAGCCTCGGTGCAATGCGTAAAATTAAAGAAGACGGTGTGACTTTCCGCTCTCCAATTGATGGCTCTAAAGTGTTTTTGTCTCCTGAAATCTCAATGGACATCCAACACACACTGAACTCAGACATCGTAATGATTTTTGACGAGTGCACCCCATATCCTGCAACGCATGAAGAAGCACAAAAGTCGCTACAACTGTCATTGCGTTGGGCAAAGCGTTGTAAGACTCAACATCATGATGTGCTTGAAAATAAAAATGCGCTGTTTGGTATCATTCAAGGTGGCATGTATGAAGACTTACGTGATGAGTCATTAAAAGGCTTACTTGAAGTTGGTTTTGACGGCTATGCCATTGGTGGCCTATCTGTCGGTGAACCAAAAGAAGAAATGATCAAAGTACTAGATTATCTTCCTGCGAAAATGCCAGCAGACAAACCGCGCTACCTGATGGGTGTCGGTAAACCTGAAGACATCGTGGAAGGCATCCGCCGTGGTGTCGACATGTTTGACTGTGTCATGCCTACCCGTAATGCCCGAAATGGACATTATTTTGTGACCGACGGTTTAGTCCGTATCCGTAACAGTAAATACCGTCATGATCAAAGTCCGCTAGATCCACACTGTGACTGTTATACCTGTACCAACTTTACCCGTGCTTATTTATTCCATTTGGAAAAATGTGGTGAGATGCTAGGTTCAATGCTGGGTACTATTCACAACTTACGTTATTACCAACGTTTCACTCAAGACATTCGTGACGCATTGGATAATGATCGCTTTGATGCCTTTGTTGAAGATTTTTATGCACGTCGTGGTTTAGAAGTTCCACCTTGCCCCCAAGATTAATTGTTGTGAGCATTTGCGCTTGGTAAAAAGACAAGGTAAATTGCAGAACAAGTCTATTTATGATCAATTCGTTGATCACCGTTTTTTTAGTTTAGGAATTTGAAATGAGCCTTTTTATTTCTACAGCTCACGCAGCGGGTGAAGCTGCACAACAACCAAGTATGGTCGCAAACTTGTTGATGATTGCTGTTTTTATTGCCATCTTCTACTTTTTAATTTGGCGCCCTCAAGCTAAACGTGCAAAAGAGCACCGTTCTTTGGTTGAAAGTCTTGGTGTAGGCAGTGAAGTTGTTTTTGCTGGTGGCCTCATGGGTAAAATCACTAAACTCGAAGGCGACTTCGCTGTGGTTGAACTGAGCCGTGGTGTAGACGTAAAAATCCAACGCGCAAGTGTGATTTCAGTTCTTCCTGAAGGCACATTAAATAACCTTTAATCAAAAAAATTAGTCGTGCATCCGCACGACTTTTTTCATTTTAAGAAGAAAACGAATGCGTTACCCAGCATGGAAATATCTACTGATTATCGTGGTTTTGATTATCAGTACATTATATGCCCTGCCTAGTTTGTATCCGGATGAACCTGCGGTTCAAATTTCTGGTGCCAAAGCTGGTACCCAAATTGACCAAAGCATCGTACAAAAAGCAGAGCAGATTTTAAAATCTGAAAGTATCTCAAGCCATGACAACAGCTTTAGTAATAATGCTGCACTGTTACGACTTGACTCTAGCGAAGCACAATTAAAAGCCAAAGAGGCGCTACGTCGTGGGCTTGGTGATGACTATGTTGTCGCACTAAACTTGGCACCAACAACACCAGAGTGGCTACAAAAAATTGGTGCAAAACCAATGAAGCTCGGTCTGGATTTACGTGGTGGTGTTCACTTCTTGTTAGAAGTGGATATGGATAAAGCAATTTCTCAGCGCATGGAAACCTCTGCGACAGACTTACGTCGACAGTTCCGTGACAACAAGATTAAATTTAACAGTCTTGGATTAAACAACAACACGATTACCATTCAGTTTGCGAACAACGATGATCGCACGACTGCTCAAGACTACTTACGTAGCAATGGCAATGAGTTTAATCAGCAAGCGGTCGCAACTGCGACAGGTTCAACCTTACGTTTAACCTATACTGATGTTCGTCGCCAAGAAATTCAGTCTTATGCGGTAAACCAAAACTTAACCACCTTACGTAACCGTATTAATGAGTTAGGTGTGGCAGAAGCCTTGGTACAAACCCAAGGCAATAACCGCATCGTGGTTGAACTCCCGGGTGTGCAAGACACAGCCGAAGCAAAACGTGTTTTAGGGCGTACTGCAAACTTAGAATTCCGTTTGGTCTCTGACCAGAATGATCAAGTCATTGACCAATATACTGGCAAGAGTAATGGGCAACCGCTTCCACCAGGCACTGAACTTTTTGCCTATCAGTCTTTGGACAGCGGACGTGAATTACTGTTAAACCGTAATCGTATTTTAACGGGTGAACGCGTTCAAAATGCATCAAGTGGCTTTAGCCAAGACACGGGCGGTGCTGAGGTAAACATTACCTTAGACACAGCTGGTGGCAAACTGATGTCCGATGCAACCCGTAATGCGGTAGGTAAGCGTATGGCCGTGTTGTTCATTGAAAATAAACAACGTATTAGCTATATCACCGATCCTACCACTGGTGCGCAAACAGAAGTCCGTACCCCGTATGCAGAATCTGTAGTGATTAACGCTGCAACCATTCAAGCAGTACTCGGCTCACAATTCCGTATCACCGGTTTAGATTCTCCTCAAGAGGCGTCTGAGCTAGCATTGATGCTGCGTGCAGGTGCACTTGCTGCACCAATGTACTTTGTAGAAGAACGTGTCGTTGGTCCAAGTCTCGGTCAAGAAAACATTGATAAAGGGGTTCTATCAACTCAAATCGGTTTCTTACTGGTCGCGATTTGGATGGTGGTCTTCTTCCGTCTATTTGGTTTAATTGCAAACTTTGCTTTGCTCTTCAACTTAGCCATGATTTTAACCGTCATGTCTTGGATTGGCGCTTCTCTTACCCTACCGGGTATTGCAGGTATCGTGATTACCATTGGTATGGCCGTCGATGCCAACGTCCTCATCTGTGAGCGAATACGTGAAGAAATGAAATGGGGAGCATCGCCCAAACAAGCTATTGTGGCGGGTTATGATCGTGCCTATAACACCATTCTCGACTCAAACTTAACCACATTCTTGGTTGCGTTTATCTTATTTGCTATCGGCACAGGCCCAATTAAAGGCTTCGCTGTAACCTTAATGATCGGTATTGTCTGCTCAATGTTTACTGCAATCACAGTAACACGTGCAATTGTACAGCTCATCTATGGCAAAAAACGAAACTTGAAAAAGTTGAGCATATAAGGAGATCGACGATGACTGATGTGACTCAACAAACTTCAAAAAAATACGGCCGTCCTGATGACGATCGCGTGATTAATTTTATGAAGATTGCGCTGCCTGCAGCCGTTCTTTCTATTATTTTAACGATTGGCAGCCTATTTTTCATTTTCACCAAGGGTCTTAACTTAGGTTTGGACTTTACTGGTGGTATTTCAGCCGAATTGAACTATAGTAAGGCAGTAAAGTCAGCCGATGTCTCTGCTGCACTAACCAAAGCTGGCTTTCATGATCCCGTGGTACAAACCATTGGTTCGGATCGTGACTTAATTGTACGTATGCCTGTACAAGAAGATACAGCAGCAGAAGACTTAACCAAAACCATTACCCAAGCGGTACAGCTTCCAGGTAACTCGGCTTCTGTCAACAAAGTTGATGTCGTCGGTGGGCAAGTGGGTAATGAGCTCTATATTCGCTCAGCAGGTGCTGTGGGTTTAGCTCTATTACTGATGCTGGTTTATGTCACCATTCGCTTTGAGTTCAAACTGGCAATGGGTGCAGTACTATCATTGTTCCATGACGTTGTAGTAACCATCGGTATTTTTGCCATGATGCAATGGCCGTTTGACTTAACGGTTTTAGCTGCTGTTTTGGCCCTGATTGGCTTCTCGCTGAATGACAACATTGTTGTATCGGATCGTATTCGTGAAAACTTCCGTAAGATTCGTGGTGCAACGCCTTTAGAAATCGTTAACATTGCATTGACTGAAACATTACGTCGTACCATTCACACCTCAATGACTTTATTACTGGTGGTGATCTCGATGATGTTACTCGGTGGTGATGGTCTGAAATGGTTCTCTGTAGCGATGTTTGTCGGGGTTTTTGTGGGTACCTATTCTTCAATCTATATCGGTACAGCCTTTGCCTTATGGCGTGGTCTAAACCGTCAAGACTTCATTGTACAAGTGAAGCCTGAGTTTGAAGAAGAAAATGAAATTCCATAAACTCATATAGCTACGTCAAAAGAAAAGCCTCTCAATCGAGAGGCTTTTTTATATCGGTATGAAGCTGTTGTATCAACTCAATCTGAGGCAACGCATAGCCACGGCAGGACTGCTCTGCCCGCCATGCCACAGTCAACATCACATCTCCCAACTCAAAATTTTGATAGGCGAAACTACCAATGAGCGGATGGTTACACATGCCACCATTATGCATTGGATGTGCTTGGGTATTCAGTTCATTTAAGTTTAAACGAATACCCAAACCTGATGCTTTAAGCACCGCTTCTTTGGTGGTCCAAACTTTAAACCAGTAGGATTTTTCCTGCTCAATCTGTTGCCATAGCTCAAGTTCATCAACATGAAAAGCGTGTTGAGCCAAAGCACCAAAACGTACTTTTCGACTTAACTCTTCAACATCCACGCCCAAATCAGCCACTTTTTCACTCATGGCTAAAGCATAGTAATTTTGACTGTGACTATGATTGAAATGAAAAGAAGGCTGATCAACCCAATAGGGTTTGCCTGTCTCGCTCAGTGCAATGGCATGATCATCGACGATCATCTGTCGTTGTTCAGATAAGCATTGATTGCGATATTGATAAATGGCTTGTTTTCGCTGTGCAATTTGCTCGACACGTGACAGATTGTAATCCACCTGTACAATGTCCTTAATCTTTTTCAGCTCAACACGTATTGTCCTTGCCACGTTGCCTTCCTATCATCATTTCATGCATCATAAAATAAAAAAGCCCAAAGATCACTTTGGGCTTTTCAGCATCAGAACCTTAATACCTGATTAACGTTTGAATTTCTTCTCTGCTTTCTTAAACTTCTGAACATAACGACGCTTACGCGCTGCTGTACGCTCATCCACTTGCGACCTACGTCCTTCAAATGGGTTTTCAGAGGTTCTAAACTCAATACGCACTGGCGTACCCTCAAGCTTATACACTTTACGGAATACGTTTTCCAAATAACGGCGGTAGTCATGTGGAGTCTTGTCGACTTTGTTGCCGTGAATCACGATGGTTGGTGGATTTTGTCCACCCATATGTGCATAACGCATCTTGATACGACGACCTTGTACCATAGGTGGTTGATGCGCATCGGTTGCATCATTTAAAATTTGTGTAATTTTCGCAGGCGAGACTTTCAAATGCGATGAGTCATAAGCACGGTGAATTGATGGATACATTTCACCAACACCCGTACCATGCAAAGCAGAAATCAGGTGGATCTTCGCCCAAGGAATAAAGTCAAAACGGCGCTCTACATCCAACTTACATTGCTTACGATCATACTCGGACATATTGTCCCATTTGTTAATCGCAATCACCATCGCTCGGCCTGCTTCAAGCGCATAGCCAATTAAGTGTAAGTCTTGTTCTACAATACCTTCACGCGCATCAACCACTATGACCACCACATGGGCATCTTTCATGGCTTGTAAGGTTTTCACGATTGAGAATTTCTCAATCATTTCATCAACCTTACCTTTACGACGAACACCTGCTGTGTCAATTAAGGTGTACTGACGGCCATCACGCTCAAACGGAATATAGATTGAATCACGGGTGGTTCCCGGTTGGTCAAATGCCACCACACGCTCTTCACCCAATAAACGGTTGACTAACGTTGATTTACCCACATTCGGACGACCAATAATCGCTAAGCGTAAACCTGTGTGCTTATCATGTTCGTCTGGGTTTTCATCTTCAGGCACATCATGTAGAACTTCTTCCAGCATTTGCTGAACACCGCGACCATGGCTTGCTGCCACTTGCAGAGGTTCACCCATACCGAGTTTGTAAAACTCAACCAAAGCTGCTTCAGCGTGTACACCATCGACTTTATTGGCAACCAAAAAAACTTTTTTGCCTAATGTACGCAGTTCGCGAGCAATTTGTTCATCTGAGGCTAACAAGCCTGCGCGAGCATCGACCACAAAAACAATAATATCAGCCTCATTAATGGCTGTTTTAGACTGTTCTGCCATGTAAGAGTCGATACCCCCCTCATTTTCGCCGATACCGCCTGTATCAACCACAATGAAAGACTTATTTTGATATACAGCGTCACCATATTTACGGTCACGCGTCAGGCCAGCAAAGTCAGCAACAAGCGCGTCACGACTCTTGGTGATCTGATTGAATAGCGTTGATTTTCCGACGTTCGGACGGCCAATGAGCGCAATTACGGGTTTCATAGATTAACCTTTATTCAAGATCAGCCAGTAAGACTGGTCTGAACATCAGAAACTGGAAGAAAAATAAGGTGAAAAACCTGAATAAAAACTCGGGGTCTTGTCTAAACAAATACCCCGAGGAAATTTAAAAATACGAATTTCGACTAGTTTAACATAAGTCGAACAGAATTAACGATTCTGCCAAATGCTTAATGCACCCTTTCGTGTTGCAACATAAAGTTGATCATCAATCACACGTAAAGTACGCACTTCACCAGAAGTCTTAGCACGACCAATCAATTCACCTGTTGCAGGGTTAATCATGTGCAATACACCATCTAGATCACCCACAATCAGGTCTTGACCTAACATCACAGGATTACTCAATTGGCGATTCAGCAGACTGTCATTTTCCCACAGTTTTTGACCCGTCGTAATTTCATAAGCCACTAATTTACCATCGGCCTGTGCAACAAACACGCCATTGCCAACCACTTCAGGGCGTTGTGTACTACTCGAATCTTCACTCCATACCACTTGCTGTGAAGCCAAATCCGTCATAGTGACTTGACCTTGATAACTGGTAGTAATCAAATACTGACCTGCAACTACTGGGTCACCGTCGATATCATTTAAACGCTGAATATCCGAACGACCATCCGACACGGCTACACGACGCTGCATTCGTGGCACACCCGTAACTACATCTAAAGCATAGACATAGGCATTTGCAGTAGAAATGAGTACTGTGCGCGAATCAACAGGCACTGGTGCCGCATTACCACGAAGGCTAAGTTGAACATTTGGTAAGTTATAGGTCCACACTTGTTGACCTGTCGCCAAATCATGTGCAAAAACGGTTCCATCATTACTGACAGAAATCACACGCCCCGCTTGAACCAACGATGGCGCAAGTAGTGCCCCTGTTAGTTGTGCTGTCCATTTTTGCTCGCCTGTCGCTTGGTCTAAAGCAAACAATTGGCCTTTAGCATTACCCACTATGACATAACCATCAGCCGCTTCCACACCTGAGCTTAAGCCAGCCTTAGACACTTCTTTCTGCCAAAGTTTTTGTTTGCCTTTATAAGCCGTCACTTCACCTTTTGGATCAAGCGCAAAAACCACACCATTGTCTGCATCTAGACGTAACCGTAAAGGGTCCGCTGTCGAAGTTGAAGACACACTTTGAGAAAATACAGGGGTCAGCGTTTTCGCTTGAGTCAGTTTTGGAAGTGGATTCGGCTTAACTTCTTCTACTTTGCCACTACTTGCACAACCCGCAAGAGCCAAAGTCAATACGGTTAATGCGCACGAAATTTTGTATTTTCTATTCATTAAGATTCTTCCGCAACGGTTTCTATGATTGGACGTTCGATTTCAGGATCATCAACTAAAATACCAACACTTTCGAGTTTAATTTGTAAAATTTGGCGTTCTTGTTTACGTTCAACCAACTGATCCCATGCACTTTGGTAGGCTTTTTTGGCATTGTCGATATCATTTTTAGCCACATAGACATCACCCAAAGCTTCATCAGCCGTTGCTTTAAAAGCAGGATCAGTCACTTGCGCTAATGTTTTAATTGAATCATCAAATTTCTTTTGTGCCAATTGAGCATACGCCAAGCGTAGTTTTACAATTTGCACTAAACCATCGTCATCGACTTTCGAGTTTTCAACTTTTTTCAACGCTTTTTCAGCACTTGCATAATCTGCTTTGTCATAAGCTAATTTTGCCATCAACAATTGCGTTTGAATGGCCTGAGCCGAATCTGGTGCATCTTTTACGATTTTATCCGCAGTTGCTGACAAGGCAGTAAATGCATCACCTTGCGTTGCACGTGCTTCATCCATCAATTGCTGAACTTTAGCCGTGTTCATTTGGTTCTCGGCCAAAGTCTTCTTCTGCCAGTATTGCCATCCAAAAAAGGCAATCAGCGCAATTAAAATCCCACTAATAATAGCTGAACCATATTTCTTAGTAAAAGACTTTAAACTATCAAGTTGTTCTTCATCACTTAATGCGCTCATGTGACTACCCTTTCCTTATATTTTGGCTTATTTTGAAGAAAATTTTTCAATCATAAATGGCACGATGTCATCCACCGCAACCAAAGTTTGTTCAGCTGTTGCCAACTCTTTTACGGCAAACTGCGCAGCTTCCACCTCACGCTCACCCAAAATGAGGGCAAACAATGCGCCAGATTGATCCGCTTTTTTCATCTGTGACTTCATTGAACCCTGAGAGCCTACTTTCAAACGAATCGTGCTCGATGCTGCATCCAACTGATTGCGAATTTGCTCTGCAAGGACTAAAGCTTTGCCTTGAGACGCTGGATCTGCCAACAAAAACATTTCGCAGTCACGTACAGGTGTAGCATCTTCAACTTGCTCAAGAAGCAATAATAAACGCTCTATACCCATTGCAAAACCAACGGCTGGCACAGACTGATCTGCTTTGCCTTTGAGCTGTCCAACTAGACCATCATAACGACCACCGGCACAGACCGTGCCTTGTGAACCCAAATGCGTAGTGGTCCATTCAAAAACGGTTTTGTTGTAATAATCCAAGCCACGCACCAATTTCTGGTTAATGACAAAGCTTACACCTGCATCCGTTAAATATTGCTGCAAGGTTGCAAAGTGATTCAACGTTTCCTCACCCATAAAGTCATGCAACTTCGGTGCATTTTCCAAAATGGCTTGAGTTTTTGCATCTTTAGAGTCAAGAATGCGCAGTGGATTGGTGGTTAAACGACGCTGTGAGTCTTCATCCAAATCACCCTTGTGTGATTCTAAGAACTCCACCAATGCCGCACGATAAGCAGCACGCTCATCAGACTCACCTAAAGTATTCAATTCAAGTTGAACTTTGTCTGCCACACCCATGCGTTTCCACAGACGTGCGGTCATCAAAATCAGCTCAGCATCCATATCTGGGGTTGCTACACCAAAGGTTTCCACGCCAAATTGGTGGAACTGACGGTAACGGCCCTTTTGTGGCTTTTCATAACGAAACATCGGGCCAATATACCAAACCCGAGGAGTGGCACCACGAAGCAAGTTATGCTCAAGCATGGCGCGTACACAGCCTGCTGTTCCTTCAGGACGCAAAGTCAAAGACTCAGGCGGATTACCTTTATCCAAGAAGGTGTACATTTCTTTTTCAACGATATCCGTTGCATCCCCAATTGAACGTTTGAACAAATTGGTCTGTTCAACAATAGGTAAACGAATTTGTTGGTAGCCATAAGCATCCATCAATGATGCGAGATGCTGTTCAAGACGTCTCCATGCAGAGGTTTGCGTAGGAAGAATGTCATTAAAACCTTTGATTGCGACTATTGAACTCATGATCTACTCAGAAAAACTTGTGCGAATAATCTCTTTAGCTTTAGCGTCTTCAAGATCGCTAACACGTTGACGAACCATCGCTTCGATTTCGTCAACCAACTGATTTGTGTCAATTAAATGGCTCTTTTCGCCATTACGATACACCAGTGAACGTGGACTTGCACCAACTACACCAATATCGGCTTCTTTGGCTTCACCCGGACCATTCACTTTACACCCAATCACCGACACATCCATTGGGGTACGAATATCTTCTAAACGTTCTTCTAAAGCCTGCATCACTGAAATCACGTTAAACTCTTGACGTGAACAGCTCGGACAAGCAATAAAGTTAATGCCATTTGAGCGAAGACTAAGTGATTTTAAAATATCAAAGCCAATCTTAATCTCTTCTTCAGGTTCCGCTGCCAAGGAAATACGCATGGTGTCACCAATGCCATCCAACAGCAAACCGCCCAATGCAATCGCAGACTTCACCGAACCTGTTCGATAAATCCCCGCTTCTGTTACACCAAGGTGTAAAGGATTATCAATTTGCTGTGAAAGTAGGCGATAAGCGTCCATGGTTAAAAACACATTGGATGCTTTCACTGAAACTTTGAACTCGTGGAAATCTAAACGATCCAGAATATCAATATGGCGCATCGCCGACTCTAGCAATGCCTGACCAGTCGGCTCACCATATTTCTTTTGAATATCTTTCTCTAGTGAACCTGCATTCACCCCAATACGCATAGAAATATCGTTATGACGCGCCGCGGCTACCACTTCACGGATTTTGGCTTCAGAGCCAATATTTCCCGGGTTAATGCGCAAACAGTCCGCTCCCAAGTCTGCAACACGCAGTGCAATCTTGTAATCAAAGTGAATGTCTGCAACCAAAGGCACCGATGAACGCTTACGAATCTCACCAAAAGCTTCTGCCGCTTCCATCGTTGGCACAGAAACACGCATAATGTCTGCACCTACATCTGCACAACGCTGAATTTGTGCCAATGTTGCCTCAACATCACAAGTTTCGGTATTGGTCATACTTTGAATGCTGATCGGTGCATCACCACCGACATAGACTGAACCCACACGAATTTTGCGAGTAGGCTTGCGTTTAATTGGATTTACAATCATGGCTTTTCCTTGATCCCATTAACGTGACAAGCGGAAATCTGCTTTTCCACCGACGGTATATGGTGACAATGAAATACTTTCATTATTTAAGCTGAGTGACACAGCAGCCGCATCATCAATACGAATTTGAAAAGGGGTCTCTCCAGACAACTCAAGTGTTGAAGCCTGACGACCTGTTGCCAAAACTTTACCTGTTGAATCAACAATATGCACAGATGTTGGGCGATTGAACTCAAGTTTCAACTGATCCCCTGTGGTTGCAGCAGCGCCATTCATATTAATAATTTGAACATCTGATTCTGCTTGTTGAGCTGTCGTCTCATCAGCACCACCTGACCAATTTTGAATGACACCAAATAATGCTGCCAAAATGGCAATAACAACAATTGCAACTAGTCCGCGTTTCAACCACTTACGATTGCGGTCGCGATTAGAACCTGGCAATTTGCCCATAATTTTAATTGGCGAATTATTCAAAGCATGATTCGGCAGAAGTCCCGTATCATTGGCATAGATGTCATCGAAACGTTGGATAATCGTAGTTGCATCCACTTTCAGGTACTTCGCATAGGTACGATAGTAACCTTTAATAAACGTAGCTTCTGGAAGTGCCGTATATTCGTCCTGCTCAAGTGCAGTTAATGTCTTGAGTGGAATATTGAGCTCTTTCGAAACGTCGCTTAATTCACGTTTTTGTGCAATACGAATTTGACGAAGATAATCACCTGGACGCTGGATATTTCCTAAAGCATTGCTAGAACCATTCGATTGTGGTGAATTAGGATTTACTTCCATACGGCCTCAGTAGTGTACTGTAATTGCAAATAACGTTTGTATTCTTGACTATCTGGGTACAAGGCACGTAGCTGATTGACCAGTACTTGCGACCCCAAAGTGTCATGGTTTGCACGCGCAATTCGGATACCGATCCAAAGCGCACGCGCATCTAAGTTTTTCTCGCCAACGGCTCGCACAAATTGTTCATAATATTGTGTCGCTTCAGCGTATTGTTGGCGTAAATATAAAATTTCCGCCATTTCGATCATGGCAAGATAGGCATTTGAACTCACCTGTAGGGCTTGTTTAAAAGCAGCTTCTGCTTCGGCTACTCGACCTACCTGAATATACGCACGACCTAAATTTTCGAATGCTCGATAACGTTGATCATAGCCCAAAGTTGAAGCAGCAACTTGAAGTTGATCAATCGCGTCATTATAACGCCCAATTTGATATAAATACGTACCGTAGTTGTTACGAGCCTGTGCATTTTTTGGCTCAGTCGCAATGGCATGCTTGAAATAACGCTCAGCTTTTGCCACATTTTGCGGACTACCTTCGCGTTGTAACAGCACACCCATCATCATATTTGCAGATGCATCACGTGAGTCGATGTCTAAGGCCTGATCTAATGTACGTTTCGCCGTATCATAATCGTTTGACTTAATATATTCAGCTGCCAACTGAGTTCTAACTTGTACTGCTTTCGTCGGATCACCTTTCGTATTCACGGTTTGGCAACCCACTAAGTACCACACAGACACACCCAATGTCAGTGCAAGGTAAAGTTTAGAAACGGGTTTTTTCAATTGGCATCCCCTTATATTATCCTTGTGAACGTAGAATTTCGTTTTTCTCTGCTACTTTCTTTTTCCACTGCTCTGCACGACGAGTTCGATCCGCTACTTGGCCCACCAACTGTCCGCAGGCAGCATCAATATCATCGCCACGCGTTTGACGAATCGTACACACAAATCCTGCATCAGACAAAGTTTTTTGGAAAGAAATAATGCGGTTGCGACTTGAACGACCATAAGGCGCATGTGGAAATGGATTAAACGGAATCAAATTAATTTTACTTGGTAAGTTCTTCAACAATTTAATCATCTGCTGCGCATGCTCAGGATGATCATTCACCCCATCCAACATCACATATTCAATCGTGACATGCTTACGTGCACTTTCATTGCCATCTTTGGCGATATAACGCTGACATGCTGCAATCAGTTGTGCCAATGGATATTTTTTATTGATTGGAACCAACTCATTCCGCAGTTCGTCATTTGGCGCGTGTAGAGAGATTGCCAATGCAACATCAATATCTTGTGCCAATTGATCAATTTTCGGGACCACACCTGAAGTCGATAAGGTCACACGGCGTTTAGACATACCATAAGCAAAATCGTCTAGCATGATACGCATTGAGCTCAATACGGCATCATAGTTCAGTAGTGGCTCGCCCATGCCCATCATCACCACGTTGGTTACCGAACGCTCACGCTCAGCTACAGGCACATCTTCCATATAAGAATAGTTTGCAACCCACAACTGACCAATAATTTCATCTGGGTTTAAGTCGCGCTGAAAACCTTGTTTACCCGTTGAACAGAATGAACAATCCAGTGCACAGCCGACTTGAGATGAGATACATAAAGTACGGCGTAAACCACTACGATGTTCAGCAGGAATCAATACAGTTTCAACTAAAGAGCCTTCGCCCTCACCGACACGAAAAACCCATTTACGGGTACCATCTTTAGAATAATTCTTATGCACCACTTCAGGTGCTTTAATTTCACACAACTTTTCAAGTTTTTCACGTAATTTACCTGAGATATTGGTCATCTCAGCAAAATCAGTCACAAAAAATTGGTGAATCCATTTCATCACCTGTCCTGCACGAAATTTTTTCTCTCCCAAATCTTCGAAGAATTTTTCAAGCTGCGGACGTGACATGCCAAGTAAGTTCACTTTCGCAACAGAATTTTGCTGTGCAGGAGCGGATGGAGATTGTTGCTGTTCAGCCGAAACTGTAGAGACAGCGACCACTTCAGTACTCATGTGTATTACCTAAACCATGTCTAACGATGAAAGGAGAAGCTCAATAAACGAGCAGAAATATATTCAGGGAATAAAAAAACCAGATAAGTATAATAACACTTATCTGGTTTGAATACTTCGAATTAACGAGTACGCGGAGCAATCTCAGTTTGAGCGAAGAAGTAGTTCACTTCACGATCAGCAGATGCTACAGAGTCAGAACCGTGAGCAGCGTTTTCGTCGATGCTTACAGCGAAGTCAGCGCGGATAGTGCCTGGAGCTGCTTCTTTAGGATTCGTTGCGCCAAGGATTTCGCGGTGAGCAAGAACTGCGTTTTCGCCTTCAAGCACTGAAACAACAACTGGACCAGAAGTCATGAACGCAACTAAGTCAGCAAAGAAACCACGTTCTTTGTGCTCTGCGTAGAAACCTTCAGCTTCAGCTTGAGTCAAGTGTTTCATTTTAGTTGCAACGATTTGAAGACCAGCTTTTTCAAAACGAGCAAAAATGTCACCGATGTGGTTTTTAGCAACTGCGTCTGGTTTTACGATAGATAAAGTACGTTCAATAGCCATGATTGGCTCCTTAAGTCAATGTAGACATGAAAATTTTGGCGCATTATACCGAGATAATGCACAATTATCTGCTTTTACTCTGTAAAAAGTTGCTTTTTTCGATGCACGGATTATCGTGCTTCGTCAATCCATGCCATCTGAATTGCCTCAAGCAACCCTTCAGTTGACTTGTTAGGATCATCACTAAAGTCTGGTAAGGCACACACCCACGCATGTAAATCTGTAAAACGAATCCACTGCGGATCGACATCTGGATGAGCTTCATAGAGCTCAATAGCAATATCAATAGTGTCCGACCAACGTAAGCCCATAGTGGCGTCTCATCACAATATAGAAGATGCTGTACTGTAGCAAACTCTGAAATTTAAGCGTTAGTCTGTTTTGTGCAAAACTGCACTTTTTTACAACACGATATTTAAAAGTGGTGCACTACAAATTAAAGCCACTGCTACAACCGCGCCAATTGCAGCCCCGACCAAAACATCACTTGGATAATGTAGCCCCAAAATCATCCGAGATGCAGCGACCAAAACAGTAAAAGGCAACATAAGGATCAATAAAATTGGCTGTACGAAACCTAGCAATGTACTCACCATCACCGCATGTAAGGTATGACCTGAAGGGAAACTAAAATGATCAAGCGGTCGCTCACCCATTCGAATCACCTGATGCACTTGATAAGGTCGTGGACGAATCGTTTTTATTTTTAGAACCTTATAAATCAAAGTACCGCATAGTGAACCCAAAACCAAATACACAATTTGCAGACTGTAGACTAGACCTTGTAACAGCCAAGTTAAAGCCAACATGGTGTACCAAAAAACACCATCGCCCAATCGGCTGATTCGTTTGAAAAAATTAGCTACTGTCTGTGAATGGGAAAAATGATTAAGATAAACACAGCCCTTTAGATCTAAATCTAATATTCTTATTTTTGCAGTTTTAAGATTCATACCACTTCTCCTTAACAACAACGTTGAAAGTTCAGCTGGAAAATCATTGTTATGCCGACGATTTTAGCCCGTCTAAGGGATTTTATTACGCTTCATTTTAAAGGATATTTTTGACAGTTTGATGATCTTCACTAAACTCATCCATAAATACCCGCACTCATTTACAATTTTAACCACGAAGCGATGATGATGCTTTCAGACTCGCCACCTGATATAAAGCTTGCTCAAACTGTTTCACAGGATATTGCCAACCAACACTTTCAATATCTTGACGCGCTTGAGCACCCATGGTTTTAAGTACAGTTTGCGCTGGCAACTGTATAATCGTTTGCATAAAATGTGCCACCTGTCCAAAAGGACTCAGCCAACCTGTTTTTCCATGTTGGACATATCGCTGCGGGCTTGCATAATTATACGCCACCACAGGTAAACCACTTGCCATCGCTTCAAGCACCACATTGCCAAAAGTTTCTATTTGGCTAGCAAAAACAAAAACATCCGCACTGGCATAGGCTTGAGCGAGTGACTGTCCTGTTAAGCTGCCTGTAAAAATCACATCTGAACCATTGGCCATCTCCGTTAAACGCTTACGATCTGGCCCATCCCCCACAATCACCATTTTAAATTTGCGTGATGACTGCTTCTTGATATTCAAATAACTTTGAATGAGCACATCCACCTCTTTTTCAGGAGATAAACGCCCTACATATAAAAGCACAGTGGTATTTGCATCTGCTTGCCAATATAGACGCATTTGTTCCGAGCGATGTTCTGGCTGAAAACGTATGGTATCTACCCCTCGTCCAACCTCAACCAAAGGACAGGTCACTCCAAAATCCTGAAGTTGATTTAACGTGGTTTGACTCGGCACACAAGTGAGTACCGTATGGTTATGAAACCAACGAAGATAGCTTTCAATCGGCTTTACCAGCAAAGCCAAATCAAAAAAGCGACTAAAATCATGAAAAGTTGAATGAAAGCCACTAGATACTGGAATTTGATGCGCTTGAGCGGCATACAGCGCAGTCAATCCCAAAGGGCCTTCCGTTACAATATGCACGACATCTGGACTGAAACGCTCAATCGCCTTGCTGACTTTGACATACTGAGGCATGCCAAATTGCATCTCCGTATATTTTGGAATACTTTTCGCCCAGACTAAACACTCGTGTTCGGCCTGAAACTCTGTGCATATATTTTTTTGCATTGGGCGAATCAACTGAATGCGATGCCCCTGTTTTTGCAAGCCTTTACATAATTGTAACAGTGAATTTGCGACACCATTGATTTCTGGTGACCATGTTTCAGTCACGATAGTAATTTTTAATTTAGGCTTAAGAGTTTCTTGAAGCAGGGAAAGCTCTTGCTGAAAATTTTGTTGATGTTGTTGTTTTAAATAAAACCGCTGTGGTTCGGGGAAATTGTGCTGTTTGAATAATTTTGTTGTCATTGAACCGATCATACTACACCAAACTTTTCTTATTTTAAGTAAAGCTTAACTGAACTATTTGACAGTTTGATGATTGAATGATGAAACTAATTTAACATTCCCCACGCAAAAAGATAGGCCACTTGGCCATATCTTTTATATATGAAGCATTACACTTCGTTTAAAACATTAAGTTAATATAAAGGTTATCTCGATAAATTCCAGCTGGCGTCAATGCCGTTGGTCGCTCCATCAATTGCACCAATACCACAAACTTACTTTGTGCAGTTGCAGGTTGTGAGATAGGACTATTCCAACGCGAAGCACTCGCACCCGAAATATTCATTTGCGTTCTTAGTTTATGATTTTTCTCATTCACTAAATAACTGCTACCCGTTGCATTCATTAAATTACGAGAATTAAACTTAATCGCATAATTACTATCGCATGCGACTGAAAAAGAAGTCGCAGCCTGACTTAGATAAGAAGAACTCAAATTCAGCTGGCTTGAGGTTAAGCGCTCAATTTGACACTGTTTTGCATAGGTCAAAGCTGATGCTCCTACACAAAACACGAATAAAACAACTCTCAGTTTCATGGCACTACTACTCCATCTATTTACAATGAAGATCCATTGCTGGTTGATTCTCTTCATTTACTGTATCTGTAATATTGAGTTCTGCTGAACAACTGCGCGCATCTTTGGTTTTAATCTGTATATTATATGTACCAGGAATCAAACCATAAAGCATGACACTACCATCAGTAGAAATCGGATAAACTTCCCCTTCACCATTATTATTAATATAAAGTTCAGAGCCTGGTGCAAAAGTATTATTATTACTGTCTAATGGTCTTATATTGACTTGTTTTGCATGAAAAACAGGAAAATCTATAATATAACCACGTTGGTTCAATGCTGTTAATTGTTTATTTGAATATTGTATTTTATCTTCCACAGGTAATTGATTTTGATCAAATGCAATATCATATTTTACATATGGAATAATATCATGAATAAACGCATACCCTTTTTTATTGGTTTTATCAACATAAGTCAATGACCTCAAAATATCAATATCCTGATAATCACCCACTTTAACCAATGTAAATGCATTGTCGACCATTTTAGTGAAACTGAGTTTATTACCTAACCAGACTACTGCACCTCGGTAGTTTAGCTGTGTTTCGCGATCATCACGACCTTGAATATGATAGAAATCCAAATCACCCACGTCAGTTTTTACTACACCATTTGCATTAAACATCGTTTCATCATTACGACGATTGACCCCAACTGAATAGTCGAAACCAACCTGATTAGAGTCATATTTAACCAATTGAAGGTTGGTATTCTGATCTGCTGACTGACTAAAATAAACCGACTTATCATCAAAACTATAACTAAGTGACAGAATCCCGCCAGAATCCTTACGATCACCAAAAGCATTGAAATAACTTAAACCAAAGGAGACTCTACGTCCGAAATTTCGATTAAAGCCAATATTAATGACTTTCTGATCACTATTCGGAAAATCTGGGTCATCATAATATTTTTGTTCGGCATAATTAATATTAACATTCTGTAAATACGGCACATTACTCATACCAAAGTAAGCAAGATTTTCAAATTTTGGGTAATTAGAAGAAACCCCTAATTCATCTCCAAGAAATTTAAAATTCCTCTCTGTATATTTAGAACTTGCCCCCATTGAGAAACGGCCAAAGTCTTTACTTGCAGATAATCCATAAGAATAATTAAACTGGTTATCATCATCATGAGATGCAAGGACTACACTATCCAAAACAAAAATATTGCTAACAGCCTGCGTCCACATAAAGCCTACATTTTGTATATCTTTACTGTATGACAAGTTTGTTCCAAGCGTTGTAGAGTTTGTCAGTCCTTTTCGATAATAAGTATTTACAAAGAAATCACGATAATCACTACTGTCCATATTATAGTTATAACGTAATTTACCAACAGCAATACTATACTCATTCAAGCCTGAGCGTAGCAGCCGATTGGTTACCATGATCGGAAAACTCTGCACACTTCGATTTCCAAGTACATCTTCAACGACAATTTGAGCATTACCTGCTTGTTGAATTTGCGCACCCATTAATAAATTATAATCACCAGGACTGACTTTCTGGCTGTATATATTTACTCCATTGATATACAAATCAACTGTGGAAGGAACCCGCGCACTGCCTTGTAAACTTGGCATATTCCAATAAATAAAGTTTGGTCTCTCGGTATAATTTGTTCCCCAATTCAATCCCGCAAAGCGTAGAGAATTAATCAAGGGATTATAGGTTGTAGTGGTATCACCGATGGTTAACCGAGTCATATTTTTGGGAAATTCAAAATCAACACTACTACTGAGTCGCACCACACGTTCATCTGTAGGGGTGTTCTGGTATAGCATGGAGTTTTTCATGATCCAGTAATCTTTAAAAACCCCTAACTCCATCAAGCCACTATAAGAGTCATTATTATTGCTATTGGCATATACGAAATCATAATTAATAAAACCACCAAAACTGGCCTTTTCAGGAATGATGTTATTGTTTAATGCATTAAAGTCCGTTTCAAAAAGTTCTGTTGGAATCGTGAGCTTAATGGATTGCGATGAATCATCAAAAGTTGACTGAACACCACTTGATGACACCAAGCAGAATTCTGGTCGCGAAGCTAAGGTTTTTAATTGCGCAGTTGAAATTTGACGTTCTGCCAGTACCTGACATTCAAGATAATATTGATCGCCCTGCTTTAATAAGGCGACATCTGTATGATGATCTAGATCATTAATCCAAAGGTTCGCAATATTTTCTTCCAGCACACCCTCACTGGCATTTACATTGAGTGCTAAAAAAAAATGAATAACGATCAGTATTTTTATTTTCGTATTCATTACACCCCCCACCTTGGACTAATCCGAGAATTTGAGTTCCACCATTTTATCGTTCTTATCTGTAAACAATTGAACGTAATAATTTTTAGGGTTTGTTATTCGTGTATTGTTTAGATCATAAGACATACTTTTATTTGCAAGCAAATAATTCATGGTTTCCGTTTTAAAAACTTCTTTTTTATTTGCATCTACAATTTTCAAATTTGCGATTTGAATATGCGATTTTGCATTATTTTTAACAATCAACTTATTATTTTCAACTTTGAAATTTAGTTTAACATCTTCCTGCTTACCAACAAAGAGGGGTAAATTAAAGCTGACCAGAAAATTTACTGAAGATTCTTTTACAGCCTGTGGAATTTCATCAACAATCACACGCCATGTCCCTTCTTGTTGCCCTTCTAAAACCGACTCTACCGGACGATTAAAACCGACGCGAATGGTTTGCTTACCATTGGCTTGTAAAATAAAATTCTTAGGGTTAATAATTAAACTATTGTCAGGCTCAAGCACATTTTCGCCATTGTCTTTTTGAGTCCACTTAAATGCTTTAACTTCAAAAATTCGCTTTTCTGTCTCATCTTTAGATTCTAGGGTTAATGTTGTTGTTCTTTGCTTTGCGGGATTTTGAATATACATTTGGACTGGGTCAACTGAAACACCAGCATGTGTTCCCGACATATACAGCATCGAAGACACCAGAATTGCTATTATTCTTTTCATGTTACACCCCTTATTATAATTTTAAAAAACCTAACCTGATACTGTGATCAAGTTAGGCTTAGTTTGACCAGATTAGTAGTAAACTTTAATTTTATAAGTATCGTTGTATGTACCCGCACGTTGGAAGGCACTTACTGCTGCATTTGTAACAGATACAGAGTATACATCATCAGCTAGACCATTGTGATTTGAGTTACCAAATGGAATCACACCACCGCCTGTTTTATTTGTAACAATTGTTGTTGGTACACGAACACTACCATCATCTTCATGTTTCACATAAGTGCTGGCACTTGTACCAGTGTTTGCTGTTTGAATGTTAAGCGTATAGTGGGTATTACTACGCACAGTGTAGGTTGAACTCTGAGTTCCGCCATTTTTATTCAACGTAATGGCACTACCACCGAGCACTTCACATTTTTTAGGAATTTCCAATTTAATTGGAATATCTTTTTCACAACCAAGTGAAGTACAGTTACCCCAATTATATCCGCCACCACCACGTGCTGCTTCGCCACCTTCATCATCAGCAAAAACCGCTGTTGAGCCAAGACCTAATGCAACTGCCATTAAAGATGTTTGAACTAACTTATTCATAGCCATTCTCCGGGACGTTTATTTTTAAAACCTGATTAATTGTTATGGTTACCCTTAATCAAAACTGGGCCTTTCTTGGCTACCAAGCTTTTTGTTAAGCGTGTTTTAATTGTAGTTATTCTGAACAAAAAACCACCTATACGCCCCTTTTCACTCAAAAAGACAACAAGTACGCATTTTTTAAAAAAGTAAATTTAAATAACTATTTTTATTTATATTTTTACATATCCTATATTTTTGAAGTCCCAAAAAATAGTTACACAACTTTCAGGTATGCACTTTTTTTGTGCATTTTAATATTTAAAATAGTTCCCTGTTTTATATTGGAAATTTATGACATTTTAGTTTTACATTTCATTACATCTTCGATTGAATAATTTCTTATTTTGCTGAAAATTTCATTTTTCATTCTTTTTTTAGTTGAATTTTCAAATATTTTATACATTTATAGCGATTACTTCGTGAAAACCGAAAGTTTATTCACATCCTATTTACCCAGTTCTAGGGATTGAATAAGATGACCAAAACCTCACTTTCAAACTTAAAAATTACATGAATGTGCTTTTTAGAAAACTTAAACCGACACTTCAAACCTAAATGTAATCTCAAGTACTCTTTTCTAGGATTTTCTTTATGAAAAATAAAATCCACAAAAACATTATTAATCCAATAATTTTATAAAGAATATTGAACTAAGATATAGCCACAAAAACAGATCATTCATTTGTGTTTTTTCTATTGGAACTCCCCCCCTAAGCACCCTCTTTTAGTGCTAAAACCACAGTGACGGCTCTATTTTTAGCATTGTGAGCTACTGCGGCACCGTCACTAGAACAACCAACACTCAACGCATAGCAGAAAAAAATCTTGTAAAAACAAGGATTCTTTAAAGATTAAACTAGAATTTAGTTTAATCTTTATCTACGAGTTTGTTCCTTGAATCCAAGGTACAAAAAAAGATAAAAGCACTGCTTTTATCTTGTTGAGGTACCTAAGCTTAAACATAAAAAAACCCACTCAAATAGAGTGGGTCTTCGCATTCAAATCAATTGATTCAAGAAATTAGTTCTTTTCTTTATCTACGATTTTGTTTGCTTGAATCCAAGGCATCATCGCACGTAACTTACCACCAGTTACTTCAATACCATGTGCTGCATTTTGACGACGACGAGCAGTCATAGATGGGTAGTTCAACGCACCTTCTTGAATGAACATCTTCGCATATTCACCAGATTGGATACGTTTAAGTGCATTACGCATCGCTTCACGAGACTGTTCGTTGATCACTTCAACACCAGTTACGTATTCGCCATATTCAGCATTGTTCGATACTGAATAGTTCATGTCTGCAATACCACCTTCGAACATCAAGTCAACAATCAACTTAAGTTCGTGTAAGCATTCGAAGTAAGCCATTTCAGGTGCATAACCTGCTTCAACTAAAGTTTCGAAGCCCATTTTAACAAGCTCTACTGCACCACCACAAAGAACTGCTTGCTCACCAAATAGGTCAGTTTCAGTTTCTTCACGGAATGAAGTTTCGATGATACCTGTACGACCACCACCTACGCCTGAAGCATAAGAAAGTGCTACGTTGCGTGCATTACCAGATGCATCCTGGTGAATCGCGATTAAGTCAGGAACACCTGAACCACGTTGGTATTCAGAACGTACTGTATGACCTGGTGCTTTTGGCGCAACCATGATCACGTCTAAATCAGCACGTGGAACAACTTGGTTATAAAGAACAGAGAAACCATGAGCAAATGCTAATGTTGCACCTTCTTTGATATTTGGCTCGATCACGTCACGATAAAGTTGTGATTGGAACTCATCTGGAGTCAAGATCATCACTACATCAGCTTGCGCTACAGCAGCAGGAACTTCAGCAACTTTAAGACCCGAATTTTCAGCTTTTTTCCAAGAAGTAGAACCAGCACGTAAACCTACAGTTACGTCTACACCAGAATCTTTAAGGTTAAGCGCATGCGCGTGACCTTGCGAACCGTAACCAATGATTGCTACTTTCTTAGATTGGATGATAGATAAGTCGCAGTCTTTATCGTAAAAAATTTGCATTGCTGTCTCCGCTAAAATGCTTTGTATTCTGTAATTTCACCAAGAGTTTATTTTTTGATGAAATCCTCCTTTTATCAAAAGGAGGTTGAATCGTGTTAATTAATTAAATGGTTAAAACTTTTTCGCCACGCGCGATGCCTGAAACACCAGAACGTACAACTTCAAGAATGGTATTCTCTGCTAATGCATCAATAAAACCATCAATTTTTTCAGTCGTACCCGCGATTTGAATGGTATAAGTCGTTGGGGTAACATCCACGATTTGCGCACGGAAAATGTCCGCAGTTCGTTTAATTTCAGCACGTGCCGAGCCAAGTGATTTGACCTTAATCAACATCAATTCACGCTCAATATGCGCACCTTCAGACAGATCAACCACTTTTACAACTTCAACTAATTTGTTGAGCTGCTTCGTGATTTGTTCAATTTTATGGTCATCACCATAAGTCGTTAGAGTCAAACGAGATAAAGTCGGATCTTCGGTTGGCGCAACGTTTAAGGTCTCAATGTTATAACCACGTTGAGAAAATAAACCCACCAAACGAGAAAGCGCACCAGCTTCGTTTTCTACAAGTACAGAGATAATGTGTCTCATGACGTGCGCTCCCCTTTACCTAACCACATATCTTGCATCGACTGACCTGCGATAAGCATTGGATAAACATGCTCGGTACGGTCAACCATAACGTTGATAAATACACATTTATCGTTGATTGCCATTGCTTCTGCAAGCTTAGACTCAAGCTCATCGGCATGGTTAATCTGAATACCTACATGACCATACGCTTCCATCAATTTAGGGAAGTCAGGCAATGAATCTACATAAGAACTCGAATGACGTCCTTCATAGTTCATATCTTGCCACTGCTTTACCATCCCTAAAGCTTGGTTATTCAAGCAGAGGATTTTTACGTTAAGGTCATATTGCTTACACGTCGAAAGCTCTTGGATACACATCTGGATGGATGCTTCACCTGTGATACATACTACTTGTTGGTCTGGGAAAGCTAATTTCGCAGCCATCGCGTAAGGTAAGCCCACACCCATGGTGCCAAGACCACCTGAATTAATCCATTGACGTGGACGCTTATACTTGTAGTAGTTTGCACCAAACATTTGGTGCTGACCTACGTCAGAAGTAATGATTGCTTCACCATTGGTGATTTTATCCAACGCTTCGACCACTTGCTGTGGCTTCATTGAACCATCAGTCGGTTTGTCATATTTCAAACCATGAACTTTACGCCATTCATTGATTTGTGCCCACCACGCGGCAATGTCTTCAGGATTTGGTTTAGACACATTCATCTGCTTGAGCTGTGTCAACATTTCTTGAAGAACAGGTTCTACCGCACCCACGATTGGGATATGCGCCATGATGGTTTTTGAAATCGTCGCAGGGTCGATATCAATATGAATCACTTTGGCATTTGGACAGAATTTTGCAGGATTGTTGGTTACACGGTCATCGAAACGCGCGCCAATACACAAAATCACATCAGCATTGTGCATGGTCATATTGGCTTCATAAGTACCATGCATACCCAACATACCAATGAACTGTGGATCATTACCTGGAAAGGCACCCAGACCCATCAAAGTATTGGTCACTGGGTAGCCTAGAATATGCGCCAACTCAGTCAACTGTTCTGATGCATTACCTTGTACAACACCACCACCTGTATAAATTACAGGGCGTTTTGCGTGAATTAGCTCTTCAATGGCTTTACGAATTTGACCTGAGTGACCACGATGCGGTGGTTGATACGAACGCATCTTCACTTTTTCTGGGTATTCGTAAGCAAACTTTTCAGCAGGATTAGTTGCATCTTTAGGAATATCAACCACCACAGGACCTGGACGACCTGAAGATGCGATATAAAAAGCCTTCTTAATAATCGAAGGAATTTCGCTGGCATGGCGCACTTGGAAACTATGTTTTACGATCGGGCGAGAAATACCGACCATATCTGTTTCTTGGAATGCATCTTCACCAATTAAATGTGACGCAACCTGACCTGACAAAATCACCATTGGGATTGAGTCCATATAAGCCGTTGCAATTGGAGTCACAGTATTGGTTGCACCCGGACCTGAAGTCACGAGCACCACACCCGTCTTACCTGTTACGCGCGAGTAAGCATCGGCCATATGACCAGCAGCTTGTTCATGGCGCACGAGGTAATGATTGATTTTGTCTTGTTGAAAGAACGCGTCGTAGATATGTAAAACTGCGCCGCCTGGGTATCCAAATACATGTTCAACGCCTTCGTCCGCCAATGCGCGAACGAGCATTTCACCACCAGATAAAAGTTCCAACGTGATTCACCCTAATCTTTATCACTGCAATGGTGGGAGGCACCAGCAGTGTTTCATTCATTGATTGTCTGCACTGTTATAGCACACATATTTCTTAGTTTTCATAGCAATAGGAAAAAATTCTGATCTGTATGCTGTTTGAGCACTATGAGATCTAAAATGTGTTGGGATAAACACATTTTTTTACTTTGTTCACGGTCTCGGCTAGAAAGCGTGTCCATTGCATGAAATGACACTTTATCGAAGGGTGATCGAGTAAAGGCATATAAAACTAAAGACAGCATTTTTAGGAGTTTCGTGACTAATGTCAAGTTTAAAAATTAGCTTTTTTTTGTTTATTTACAGACCGTTTATTTTTTATGCACCTTGATCAAAGAAACGAGGAAAGTTTTTCTTTATTTTTTAAAGTTCAAACCCATGATTTTCTATTGCTCTGAATTTATTAATAAAAAAAGGTCATGAAATCCATAAATAAGTTTAATAATACCTTTGCTTTAAAACTATTTCGGCACTTTGCATATTAAGTTTTTAGGCTTAAACCCATTTTTATATACAGATTTTTATAAGTTTATTCTTCTTTCTAACTGTGCCAGAAGACATATATTGTGATGTCAATTGAGTATTACACCTAAAAAACACAAAAAAACTTAGATGAAAAGACAGGCCAAACAATTTTTATTGTTCAAAAATAAGCATAAAATAGCCATAACGATAAACCCAATCAAATCGAATGATTAGGGATATAAAAAGGACAATCGCAGATGAGTTTTCCGTTTACAAAAATGCTTCTAGGTTTGGCTTGCATGGGGCTAACCCTGGTGACTACACAAAGCTTTGCCAAAACCTATTATAAGTGGGTGGACAGCCAAGGCTCGACACATTACACCACCACGCCACCACCCAAAACAGCAAAGAAGCAAGGTAAAATAGATACTTATGGTTGGAAGAACTCGCCTCAACAGACGACAACAGAAGCACCGTCCCCAAGCAATGTCCCGAGTCCTACACCAGCAATACCAGATGTTGTACCCACTGTAACCCCCGCAGCACCCGTGGAATTGGAAAACCAACAACGCGACGCCAATAAAGCATTACAAAAAGGGCAACGGGCTCAACCTGCGATTTAAACAACTCATACAGTTTCAGCTATATTTTCAACTTCTTTAATTTCCTGCACAAATCATGGTGCAAAATTCACTTTTAGGTGCATTTTGCGCTATGCTGTGCAACAAACTTTTTTTAATCATTGTTCTTAACATACGTATATGACTACTCACATTGACCCCGAATATCAAGCGAGCGCGATTGAACCTACCGTCCAACAAGACTGGGAAGCTCGTAAAGCCTTTAAAGTTGCAGACACTGTAGAAGGTCCACGTCGTTATATCCTCTCGATGTTCCCTTACCCAAGTGGCAAACTACATATGGGTCATGTGCGTAACTATACCATTGGCGATGTGATTAGCCGTTTCCACCGTCTCAAAGGGGAAACTGTCCTGCAACCTATGGGTTGGGATGCATTTGGTCTACCTGCTGAAAACGCTGCGATTGCCCATCAAGTTGCACCAGCAAAATGGACTTTTGAAAACATCGCATATATGCGTGATCAGTTAAAAAAATTGGGGCTTTCTGTCGATTGGGATCGTGAGTTTGCGACCTGTACCCCTGAATATTACCGCTGGGAACAGTGGTTGTTCGTACAACTGTACAAAAAAGGCTTGATCTATCGTAAGCTTTCAACAGTAAACTGGGACCCTGTAGACCAGACAGTTTTAGCCAATGAACAAGTTGAAAATGGTCGTGGTTGGCGTTCAGGTGCATTGGTTGAAAAACGTGATATTCCGATGTACTACTTCCGCATCACTGACTATGCACAAGAATTATTAGACGATTTAGACACATTAAAAGACGGTTGGCCACAGCAAGTCTTGACCATGCAACGTAACTGGATTGGTCGTTCAACGGGGATGGAAATCACCTTCCCTTCTGCCAATACTGAAATCTACGCAGATGGTTTAACCGTTTACACCACGCGTGCTGATACCTTAATGGGTGTGACTTATGTTGCCGTTGCAGCAGAACACCCTATGGCACTGAAAGCGGCTGCCGTCCAATCAGAAGCGGGCAATCCTGAACTTGCTGCATTTATTGAAGAATGCCGTATGGGTTCAGTCGCAGAAGCTGATTTAGCTACTGCTGAAAAGAAAGGCATGGCAACAGGCTTATCTGTGAAGCATCCTGTGACAGGTGAAGACTTACCTGTTTGGATTGCGAACTATGTGTTGATGTCATACGGCTCAGGTGCTGTGATGGCAGTGCCTGCACATGACGAACGCGACTTTGAATTTGCCAATAAATTTAACTTGCCAATCAAGCAAGTGATTGATGCCAAAGGCGCTGATGATGCTGAATACTCAGCAACTGAATGGCAAGAATGGTACGGCTCGAAAGAAGGTAAACTGATTAATTCAGGCGAGTTTGATGGTTTGGAATTCCAAGCTGCGTTTGATGCTTTCCTTGCAAAATTAGAACCACAAACTTTAGCGAATGCTAAGGTTCAATTCCGTTTACGTGACTGGGGCGTATCTCGTCAACGTTACTGGGGTTGCCCAATTCCAATGATCAACTGTAATAGCTGTGGTCAAGTCACAGTTCCAGAAGATCAATTGCCAGTGGTATTACCAACTGACGTCGTACCAGATGGTTCAGGTAATCCATTGAACAAGATGCCTGAATTCTATGAAACCAAATGCCCAAGTTGTGGTGGCGACGCACGTCGTGAAACTGATACTTTAGATACCTTTGTAGAATCATCTTGGTACTATGCACGTTATGCATCTCCAGACTTTACTGGCGGTATGGTTGATCCTGCTGCGAGTCAAACATGGCTTCCTGTAAACCAATATATCGGTGGTGTTGAACACGCGATTCTGCACTTACTTTATGCACGCTTCTTCCACAAATTGATGCGTGATGAAGGCGTTGTACAAGGCAATGAACCATTTACCAACTTGCTCACCCAAGGTATGGTCTTGGCAGATACTTACTACCGTGAAGCGGAATCAGGCAAGAAAACATGGTTTAACCCTGCGGATATCGACCTTGAGCGTGATGAAAAAGGTCGTATTCTGTCTGCGAAATACCAAGGTGACGGTCAAGAAGTCATTGTTGGTGGCCAAGAGAAAATGTCGAAATCGAAAAATAACGGTATCGACCCACAAGCTATTATTGATCAGTACGGTGCAGATACGGCACGTGTCTTCATGATGTTTGCTGCACCACCAGATCAATCATTAGAATGGTCAGATGCAGGTGTGGAAGGTGCAAACCGTTTCTTGAAACGTGTCTGGCGTTTGGTTGCAAACTTCCTTGAGAAAGACAATACCGCATCTAGCATTGACACAACGCAATTATCTACCGAAGCCCAAGATTTACGTCGTAAAACGCATGAAACCATCCAAAAAGTGGGTGATGACATTGAACGTCGCCATGCCTTTAACACAGCCATTGCAGCAATGATGGAACTGTTAAATGCCAACAACAAGTTTGAAGCGAAAACTGATAACGATGTTGCTGTTGCACGTGAATCAATCACGACTCTATTAACCTTACTTGCGCCATTTGCACCGCACTTGAGTCAAACGCTATTGGCTGAATTCGGGTTGGATTTAACCACTGTATTATTCCCGACTGCAGATGAATCTGCACTGGTACGAAATACACAAACGATCGTGGTTCAGGTCAACGGTAAACTTCGTGGTAAATTAGAAGTGTCTGTCGATGTATCGAAAGATGATTTACTTGCTTTAGCTAAAGCCTTGCCAGAAGTTCAACAATTCTTGACGGGTCCAACCAAGAAAGAAATTGTGGTACCCAATAAATTAGTAAATTTGGTGGTTTAAAGCCTTTGAGCCTGCCTTTTATAAAGGGAGACTTGGTGGGATTTTATTAGAAAATCTCCCTTGCGAAGCATTGCTTCTCACCTCTTTCAAAAGAGGCGGAAATGAAAAGGAATAAACAATTCCCAAACAAAGCCCGTTGCCAGTCAACGGGCTTTGCACATACAATCACGACATATTATTTTTCTTTTATCAAAAAGAGCAAAACAGAGGACAACACATGCATTTAGGCAAACGTTTGGCAGCCATTGTTTTAACTTGTGGCCTAGGTGCAAGCTTAGTCGGTTGTGGCTTTCATTTAAAAGGAACCAACCCAAGTACAACACCGATTGCTTATTCAAAAATAAATCTAGTTCTGCCAAAAGACACTGATGAGTTACATGAAAAATTAGCCATCTACCTTGGTGCATCTGGGGTTCAGTTGAGCAATGGTTCAGATGCCTATGTACTCCATGTTTTAGACTATAAACCACAGCGTTTAGAACTCAATGGTAAACTGATTGAAGTCATTTTACGACTAAACGTCACCTTCCGTATTGAAGATGCGCAAGGTCGCCCGATTACGGAGCCACGAACAGTTGTCGCGACACGTACATACCAATATAACGTTGAAACCGTCAACACCGATGATCAAGAAAAGACTTACTTGAACCAAGTCATCGTCGATGATATTGCTCAACAAATTGTTCGTCAGATTTCTTTGAATCGTTTACCCCCTGCCCAACAATAAGGTTATTGAATGAAACTTGACTATCTGCAAGCCTTAAAACGTGTCGATGAAGCCCGTGGTGCGTGGGTGATGCAAGGTCAAGAGCCATTACTTGAACAAAACTTACTAGATGCATTTCGGATCAGCTGGCAAAAACAAGAGATCGAACGGCAACGTCATGACATTAATAATGTTAATGATTGGAAAAATGTCTTTAATGCACTCAACAGCTTATCCTTATTTTCCAGCCAGTTAGCCATTGAAGTTCATGGCAATATTAAGCCTGATGCCAACGGCCTTAAGCTGCTAAAAAGTTATATCCAAAACAATGAACAGAATTTGCTTTTGGTCGTGATGCCCAAGCAAGACAGTGCCAGCCTAAAAACTGGCTTTTTTCAAACTGTTGAAGCCAATGGTGTGCATGTGGCCCTGACCGCGAATTATCCGCGGGATCGTCAGCAGATTTTAGGCATTGAAGCAGATAAACTGGGGATAAAACTCAGTCAGGATGCATGGCAATGGTTAGAACAGCATCATGAACATAACCTACTTGCAGCAAAAAACAGCTTGATGCGTGTCAGCGATACTTTTTCCGAAGTTGAACTGATTCAAATTGATCACTTACAAGCTTGTTTGCAAGACCAGTCCCGTTATAGCACCTTCGATTTAAGCGATGCCCTACTCGAAGGGAATTTAGCGCAATCCATTAAAATTTATCAATATCTGATTGCTTCAGGCGAACCTCTCAGTCTGATTTTGTGGAGTATCAGCAAAGAAATGCGTTTATTGATGCAACTATTTGAACAACCACAAAATGCGCTACAACTCGGCATTTGGAAAAATAAAGTTAGCGTCTATCAACACGCTTTACGTCGACTAAATCCGCACTGTTTTTTGACATGGCCCCATTTATTACTACGGATTGATGCTTCAATTAAGGGTTTACAACATGAAAATGCAGAACATGTCGTGATGCAAGCGATTGCCTCACTCTGTGGAAAATCACTTTTTCCAGCTTAAATTCACGGTATCTTCATTTTTAAAATAATAATCATTTCTATTTGTTCAAAAAATTCACGATTTATCCGTATTTCGCTTCTATAATGTTCCTAATTTTGTTTACTCCCTGATTCCAATGCAAAAAATAAAAGCTTTTAAAATGATCATAGCAGTACTCTGTATTGCTGTAGTTGCTTATGTCGCATGGACATACTTCAAGCCAAAACAAGAACAACCTCAATATATTACCGAAAGTGTTAGTCGTGGCGACCTTGAAAACACGGTATTAGCTACAGGTACTTTAGATGCGACCAAACTGGTAAGTGTCGGTGCACAGGTATCAGGCCAAGTACAAAAAATGTATGTACAATTAGGGGACGAAGTCAAACAAGGACAATTAATCGCTCAAATTGATTCAACGACCCAAGAAAATAGCTTTAAAACAGCAGAAGCAAATATTAAGAATCTAGAAGCGCAGCGTCTACAACAAGAAGCCAACTTAAATGAAATGCAGTTGGCCTATAAACGTCAACAACAAATGTATGCCCAAGATGCAACATCTAAAGCAGAATTAGAATCTGCCGAAGCAAGCTATAAAACAGCCCAAGCCCAAATAAAAGCGATTGATGCACAAATTGAATCTGCAAAAGTGACCAAATCAACAGCTCAAACCAATATTAGTTATACCCGTATTGTGGCACCGACTGACGGTACCGTTGTTGCGATTGTGACTGAAGAAGGTCAAACGGTGAATGCTAATCAAAGTACACCAACCATTGTCAAAATTGCAAAACTACAAAATATGACCATTAAGGCACAGGTCAGTGAAGCAGACATTATGAAAGTGCAAAAAGGACAAGCTGTGTACTTTACAACTTTAGGGGATGACAGCAAACGTTATGCAAGTTTGCGTCAGGTTGAGCCTGCGCCAGACTCAATTACAGATGATGACACCAGTACCAGTACATCTACAAGTACAGCTATTTATTATAATGCGCTATTTGATGTGCCAAATCACGATGGCAAACTTCGTATTGATATGACAGCACAAGTATATATCGTACTTGACTCTGCAAAAAATGCCTTGCTTGTCCCTTCTTCTGCGCTTTCTACCCGCACTACAAATGCAAATCGTAGTAGTAACTCTAATACAGAGGCTGCATCTTCTGCACAAAATAAATCTGATGCAGATCATCCACAAGCTCCTCGCTTAGAGCGTCTCAAATTAAATGCTGCACAGCAACAATTGGTCAAAGACGGCAAAGCAACGGTGAGTGTCGTTCGTGTTTTACAGGCAGATGGTTCTGCTCAACCTAAACAAGTCTTGGTTGGTATTAATAACCGTGTCAATGCACAAGTTATTGCAGGCTTAAAAGAAGGTGATCAAGTGGTCATTGCTGACAGCTCTGATACTGCTGCTGCAACCGCAAACAGCAGCAACCGTCGTCGTAACGGCCCACCGATGGGAATGTAAGCATGACAAAAAGAGCCTTGCTTGAAGTCAGCAATTTGGTGCGAGAGTTTCCAGCTGGCGAAAGTACTGTACAAATTCTCAAAGGGATTGATCTGACCATTTATGAGGGTGAACTGGTTGCCATTGTCGGGCAATCGGGTTCAGGTAAATCGACCCTCATGAATATCTTAGGTTGTCTTGATCGACCAACTTCGGGTAGTTATCAGGTCAATGGACGAGAAACTGGCAAACTTGAACCAGACCAACTGGCTGAGTTGCGTCGTGAGTATTTTGGTTTCATTTTCCAGCGTTATCATCTCTTGGGTGATCTCTCAGCCGAGGGAAATGTCGAAGTTCCTGCCGTTTATGCTGGAGTGAGCCCTTATCAAAGAAAGCAGAGAGCCACTGCGCTACTGACGGAACTAGGTTTAGGTAACAAAACTCAAAACCGTCCAAGTCAACTTTCTGGGGGGCAACAACAACGTGTCTCAATTGCACGTGCGCTAATGAATGGTGGAGATGTTATTCTCGCTGATGAACCAACAGGCGCATTAGACTCGCATAGCGGTATCGAAGTAATGCGAATTTTACGCGAACTGAATGCCGCAGGCCATACCATTATTTTGGTCACTCATGACATGCAAGTGGCAAAAAATGCCTCGCGTATTATTGAAATCAGTGATGGCCTAATCATTGCCGACCGAGTTAATCAACCCGAATACGACACAGAACTACATAGAGATCCAGATGCAGAAACTGCGATTTCTGCCCAGCAAGAAAAAAATAAAAGCGTCTCAGCATGGCGCTCCTTGCTCGACCGTCTAGGTGAAGCTTTCCGCATGGCACTGTTGTCCATGAATGCTCACCGCATGCGAACTTTTTTGACCATGCTCGGTATTATTATCGGGATTGCGTCTGTCGTAACTGTAGTGGCATTAGGAAATGGCTCGCAGAAGCAGATTTTGAATAATATTAGTAGCCTAGGAACCAATACCATTACCGTATTTCAGGGACGTGGCTTCGGTGACAACTCTAAAACGGCTAATTTCAAAACGCTTGTTCCAGGCGATGCCGACGCTTTAGCAACTCAACCCTATGTGAGTGCTGTCAGCCCCATGGTGAGTTCATCCAAAACGATTCGTTATCAAGAAAATGAAGCCAGTGCCACGATCAATGGAATTGGTGCCGACTACTTTACAGTCAAAGGTCTCACCTTTAAAAGTGGACAAACCTTTGATCAGCGTAGTGTACGTGATCGTACCCAAGACGTAATCATTGATACCAACACCCAAAAACAATTCTTTAGTGACGGATCTGATCCTGTCGGTCAAGTGGTCTTACTTGGCAGCGTGCCTGCGCGCATTATTGGAATCGTGGAACCACAAAACAGTGCTATGGGCTCTGATGATACATTAAATGTCTATATGCCTTACACGACAGTAATGAGCCGTATGCTCGGTCAGAGCAATGTGCGCAATATTATTGTGCAAATCAATGATAAATATTCAACCAGTGCTGCTGAAAATGCGATTGTAAACTTACTCACCCTACGTCATGGTCAACAAGACGTATTTACCATGAACAGTGACAGTATTCGCCAAACCATTGAAAAAACCACCAGTACCATGACCCTATTGGTTTCTGCTATTGCGGTGATTTCATTGGTAGTTGGTGGTATTGGTGTGATGAATATTATGCTGGTATCGGTCACAGAACGGACGCAAGAAATTGGTGTTCGGATGGCCGTAGGTGCACGTCAGAGTGATATTTTACAGCAGTTCTTGATTGAAGCCATTCTAGTCTGCCTAATTGGTGGTGTTTTGGGTGTACTACTCTCCCTTGGACTAGGGCAAATCATTGAGAAGTTTGCAGGGGATAATTTTGCTGTGGCTTATTCCACCACGTCCATTATTGCCGCATTTGTCTGTTCAACTTTAATTGGTGTGGTGTTTGGTTTCTTACCTGCAAAAAATGCAGCCAAACTTGATCCTGTTGCAGCACTCGCTCGAGAATAAGGAAAAAATATGCCTTTTTTATTTACACGCCTTTGTACTGCAATGCTGCTTGGGAGCACATTGGTTGGTTGTGCAGCCGTGGTTAAAACCCCTTATCAAACGCCAGTCGTACAAACGCCGACTCAGTTTCAGTATGACAAAGCGACTGCACAACAACGCCAACAAGCGATTTATACCGACCAATGGTGGACGTTGTTTGGCGATACACAGCTTAATCAACTGGTCGATGCCGTGCTCGCAAAAAATGCCGATCTGGCCGTTGCAGGGATGACCTTAAAGCAAGCACGCTTACAAGCAGAACTTGCAGAAAATCAGCAAAAGCCACGTGTCAGCTCTACGGTATCTACAGGTCATCAGTTCGACTTAAACTCAGGCAATGACAGCTCAAGCGGTCTGTCTTTAGGTGCAGGTTTAAGTTATGAAGTCGATTTATTTGGTAAATTGGCCCGTCAAACTGAAGCAAAAAGATGGGAAGCTCTTGCCACCGAGCAAGATTTACAAGCCACTGCTCAAAGCTTAATTGGCACCACGGCGAAGCTATATTGGCAATTGGCCTATTATAATGAAAGCCGTATAACAGCTGAGCAAAGCCTTGCCACCTCACAAAAACTCTATGACTTGGTTAAAGTTCAGTATCAAGCTGGGGCTGTATCAGGACTGGACTTAACCCAAGCGGAACAGTCCGTACAAAGTCAAAAAGCCAGTCTAAGTCAAATTCAGCAAAGTTTGGTCGAGACCCGTACCGCAATTGCAGTGTTACTGCATATACCTGTGCAGCAGTTAAGTGTTGATGAACCACAGCGTTTACCACGTTTAGCTTTGCCAAGTATTGCAGCGGGCTTACCTGCCGACATTTTGTCACGCCGTCCAGACTTAAAAGCGGCTGAGCTACGTTTACGTGAGAGTTTAGCCACTAAAGATGCTACCACGGCGAGCTATTATCCTTCGATCAGTTTGACAGGGAATCTAGGATCAACGAGCACTTCACTAACGCAGCTGCTCAAGAACCCTGCACTAACATTAGGCGCAAGTTTAAGTCTGCCGTTCTTGCAATATAACGACATGAAACGTGACCTTGCGATTAGTCAATTAGACTATGAAAAAGCCATTGTGCAATATCGTCAGACCTTGTACCAAGCCTTTGCCGATGTGGAAAATGCACTGTCTGCACGAACTGAGTTGAGTCAACAAGTACAATTGCAACAGCAGAATTTGGAACTGGCTGAAAAAGTGGAACGTTTGACCCAAGTCCGCTATCGCTATGGTGCCGTGGCTTTAAAAACCTTATTGGACCAACAAGAAACCACTCGCACTGCGCGCTTAACATTGGTCAATACCAAACAAAGCCAATACAACGCTTATGTCACGCTGATGCAAGCTTTGGGCGGAAGTCCTGTAAAAGAACTAGTAAAACAATAGTCCTAGCGCTATGGCTTTGTTCTCTTATTCTTTCACCAGATCTGGATTATTCTGGATCTGGTGAATACGTTTAATCTTGTCCTGATCATCAAAAACAACTTCATACGAAAGTTGCTGACCATTGAAATACATCTCTGTTGGAGAGCCAATCACTTCCCAAAGACCAATGGTGGCAATATCCGCAGTCGTGTGCCATAGCGTTCGGCTGATTCTGGCTGCTTTTGAGTAGCCTTGCTGGAAGGTATAAATCTCTTTACGTTCACCATTTACAGTTTCTGAAGTGACGGGTGCACCCAATTCGGAAATCACATAATTTCGATGTTTCCCCACCTCCAAAACTGCCATATTCTTTTTATGTGGCTGGTTACTTGCCATCACTGCAGCACAACCTTGAAGTGAAAGAAGAGTGACTAATCCCAAAACAACAGCTATTTTCTTCACGCTTTTTGACCTACCCCTAAAGCTAAAAAATAATATGTTTATCGACATTCTATTTAGAATTTTCGATTAAACAAAAAACCAGCCTTAATTAGCATATAAAGAATAGGATGACAAACAAATGATTAGTTATATTTGTTGATATATTTTAAATGATCGCTATTTTTTGAATTAAACCTTACATCAAAACTTATAAGACTATGTTCACCAGAGTTTTTTATATTGACGTAAATCTTGCTGTTTTATATGCTGATCAAAATATAATTACATTATATAGCTACAAAATTGATTTTATGGCATTTTCATTTTGGTTAAGCGGTAAGTCTACCGTGTAACTGTAGTTAAGCAGGAAAAGTGTTGGCAGAAGCGAAGGTAAATAAGCGTGAGTGGCACGGCACTCATCATTCTTGGAGCTACCATCCCCAAGCATTCCGTTGGTCGGGCGAGATGATATCTGGAATCAATATCTTGCCTATTGCAACGGAAATGCGCGCATGGATGATGCAACGTGGGCTGCTATCTCTTATGCCCCCTGAAGAACCAAGCAATAAAGGCGGATTTACAAATCCATACACAACTAGTGGTATTACCTTATCTCTTCTGATGAGCAGAATAATAAATTGCTCACATGACTTTACAAGTAACCCAGATTGTAATCTTGATGAGGTGGACTCAGAAATTGAAAGGCTAAGACTTAATAACGAAATACTATTGTACTCTGCACGATTATGCGAAGTTGCAATTAAACAGCTTTTATACTGCACGCAAATACCGGAAAAAAGATATAAAAAAATGGCATTGGGTCAACTACTTGAATCTCCATGCCCATCGTGCAAAAGGGCTAATGGAAAAGAGCCTCATCTGGTTTCTTTGGTCGGCACTCTGGCACATCCTTATCACTTGTGTTTTGAATTTGAGCACTGTGCGATGGACCATATGAATATAGTTAACAAGCTGAGAAACTCTAACTCAGCTCATTCTGATATTGAAGGTCTGAATATAAGAACCCCTAGCATCTCTAGATCTCAGCATTTTCAGCAAAGTACTGAAATCTTGAGTGATGTTGCGCATATGCTGTCACATATCGAACATTTAGAGCAAAAGATGATTAGCGACTTACAAGCAAAAGGCAACGCCATAAATCGTCTTAAACTAGACGGATTAAAGGCAGAAGACTGTAACTTTAACTTGGTTCCATGTGTGGATTTTAATTTTCACTCGCCAAAACATGCCTAACAATGCCATTAACTCGGACGGATTTTTCGCTCCCGTTGGTCGCGAAAAACCGCTGGTGATGGCTGACGTTATATTTTTGAACTTCCTTATCTCACTTCAAAAATAAAGCCGCTCTAAAAGCGGCTTTATCAAATAATTTAGAGCAATCTAATTATTCATCATCCATCATGCTTTGGCTCATACCAACCGTATTAAAGCCACCATCAACATACATGATTTCGCCTGTAATACCTGAAGCCCACGGTGAGCAAAGGAACAATGCAGCATTGCCCACTTCTTCAATGGTCACATTACGTTTTAGTGGTGCAATCTTTTCATTGGCATCTAACATTTTACGGAAAGACTTGATGCCTGATGCTGCCAAAGTACGGATTGGGCCCGCAGAAATTGCATTCACACGAATCCCTTCTGCACCCAAGCTTGAAGCCAAATAACGTACACCCGCTTCTAATGATGCCTTCGCCATACCCATCACGTTGTAGTTTGGCATCACGCGCTCAGAACCTTGGTAAGTCAAGGTCAATAAGCACCCTTGACGTGCAACCAATAATGGCTTCGCTGCACGTGCCATCGCAATGAAACTATATGCACTGATGTCATGCGCCACTTTAAAGCCATCACGATCCGTTACATCAGTAAAGTCACCATCTAAGGTATGTGCAGGTGCAAAACCAATCGAATGCACTACACCATCTAAACCATCCCAATGTTTTGCCAATTCAACAAAAGTCTGTTCAATTTCAGTATCAATAGCCACATCACACGGTAGAACAATCGTTGAACCAAATTGTGCTGCAAATTCATCCACACGTTTTTTCAGTTTTTCATTTGGATAAGTAAACGCAAGTTCCGCACCTTCGCGGTGAAGCGCTTGAGCAATACCAAATGCAATTGATAATTTACTTGCAATACCTGCGATTAAAAAACGCTTTCCAGCCAATAGTCCTTGTGCCATGTGACTCTCACTCAAAATAATTTATCTGCATAATGCCAAGTTTAAGTTGAAACCGAAATTGCATAATGCGCCTTTTTTCAATTCATCAACATTCAATAACACATACGACCCGATGAAGGGGCGTATGTGTTAAGACTCGATAAATTAGTCATCGCCACGTAGCATGCTGAGTAGACGCAAGAATGAATAGTACATCCACACCAAAGTCGCTAGTAGTGCAATACCACACAGCCACTCCATCGCTTTCGGCGCGTGTTGTGCCGCAGCACTTTCAATCAAATCAAAATCTAAAATTAAGTTCAGTGATGCAATCACTGCAACAAAAGCAGCAAAACCTAGACCTAATAAGTTATTTTCAAATAAAAATGGAATGCTTGAACCAAAAGCCAAACGCATGACCATCTGCACCACAAAGACAATTGCGATGGCAATTGAAGCCGACATCACCACAGATTTGAATTTTTCTGTGGCACGAATAATTTGAAAACGATACAAACCAAACATCACCAAAGTGGTGACAAAAGTTGCCAATAGTGCTTGTAAAGGCACACCCGGATATTTCAATTGGAAAATGACCGATACCCCTCCCAAAAAAGCACCTTCAAACAAGGCATAAGGAATAGCAAGAGTTCGAGCGGTATTCGGTTTAAAGGTTGCAATGAGGCCTAAAATTAGACCACCAATCGCGCCGACTAAGGTTGCAGCATAAGCCAGCGAAATATTTAGGGTCATGAAACAGTAGAAAAACAGCGCCATACCGACCACAGCCGCAATCACTGTAAGTAATACAGACTTCTGAATAGCACCTTGAACAGTCATCGGTTGACTATAATCCGCATGTGTTTCCACGCGGTTCAAAATAGGGTTATTACTTTGCATAACTCAACTCTTTGTTATAATTTAATTAATTTACTTTATCATAAAGCTTGTTTTAAACTTGTATAGCAAAAAAGTGTTTCTTTTTTCTACACAAACACCCTCAGCTTTATTCTATTCGATTTCAATAAAAAAGAGGCTAACGCCTCTTTCTTTAGTACTTATTTATTCATAATAAAAAAGTATTCGCGATAATACTTCAGTTCTGCAATCGAATCACGAATGTCATCCATCGCTAAGTGTGAAGCATTCTTTTTCAAGCCACTCATAATTTCTGGACGCCAGCGTTTAGCCAACTCTTTAACCGAAGACACATCTAAATTACGATAATGGAAATATTGTTCCATTTCAGGCATTAAACGGTGTAAAAAACGACGGTCTTGGCAGATTGAATTGCCACACATTGGTGAGCTTTTTGGATTGACCCATTTCTTTAGAAATTCTAAAGTTTGCTGCTCAGCATCTTGCGCAGTCAATTTACTGCGACGTACACGTTCAATTAAGCCTGATTGACCATGTTGGCGAGTGTTCCACTCATCCATTGCATTTAGTACGCGATCTGGCTGATGTACAGCAAGCACAGGCCCTTCAGCTAAAATATTTAAGTTATCATCCGTCACAATTGTAGCAACTTCAATAATTTGGTCGTTATCAGTATCGAGACCTGTCATTTCAAGGTCAATCCAAATCAAACGCGTATCAGCGGTGCTGCTCATAAATGTGCAATCTTATTCGGCTTAAAAACGATGATAGTAGCAAATTAATTGCTTCGATGCTGTAACTGCTACCCTGCTTCGTGCTATTTTTGCCATCTTGAATTCATGGTTTTTTAGGATATGAATGGCTTTAATTCGTAAACGTCGTTTAACTGAACAGCAACAACGTCGCATTCAGAAACAACAGCAAACACGTCAAGAAGATATCGACACTTCAAATGATTTAGAAGGCTTGGTGGTACAACACTATGGCCGTCAGCTTGAAGTGCAAGCCCTTACGACCCCAGATCCACATCCCATCAAACCAACGGTACAAGCAGGCGAACCTGAACCGTTTTGGAAACCGATTGAACTCGGCAGTATTTGGCGCTGTCATACACGTACCAACCTCGAACTATTGGTCACAGGTGATCGTGTCAAATGGCAAGCCGACCCAAATACAGGACTGGGAATCATCAATGCCATACAGCCACGTCAGTCCCTACTGACTCGTCCAGACCGTTACCATAAAGTGAAACCTGTCGCTGCCAATATCAGATTGATTGTAATTGTGTTTGCGCCACTGCCTGAGCCTGCACCAGGTCTAATTGACCGTTATTTGGTGGCCTGTGCCGATGCCAATATTCCAGCACTGTTGGTGCTGAATAAAACCGATTTACTCAAAGACAATGACCCAATTTTAGCGTTGATTGCGGAATATCAAGCCTTAGGCTATGAAGTGATGCAAACACAAGCCGATGGTGACTTAACGGCTCTGACCCAGCGTTTAAAAAATGAAACGGTAGCCTTTGTCGGTCAGTCTGGTGTTGGCAAAAGCACCCTGATTAATGCCATCGTGCCTGACGCTGCACAAAAAACCAATGTGATTTCTGAAAACTCAGCCTTAGGGCAGCACACCACGACCTCTACCCGTTTGATTGGTTTTGGCGAAGGTGCCTCGCTGATTGACTCACCGGGAATTCGTGAGTTCGGTTTATGGCATTTAGATGCCGACAAAGTGCAACATGGTTTTCCTGAAATTGAAAACTTATTGGGCTACTGTCAGTTCCGTAACTGTACCCATAAACATGAAAAACAATGCGCTTTACGCTTAGCTGCGGCAAATGGTGAAATTTTAACGCGCCGTTTAGACAGCTATTTACGTCTGATTGATGAAATTGCTGAAGCTCAGCAAAAAAATTAATTTTTATTCAACCTTAGCCCTTGAAGCGGTGATTTTGATCACCATATTTTATGAGCTATACTCTCTAGCAATTTTTGAATTGTAATTTAGGTGACTTGTGGAACGTTGGTTGGAGTTTATGGGGAATCACCCCTTCTTATTTGGAACACTTGCGGTATTGGTTGTTTTGTTTTTCGTACTTGAAGGACAACGCAATGGTCGCAAAATTTCACCACAATCTTTAGGTATTTTAGTGAAAGCTAAAAATGCCATGTTGATTGACTTACGTGATGCCAAAGATTTCCGTGAAGGTCATATCAGTGGAAGTCGCAACATTCCCTACAGCCAAATTACCAAACATGTTGAAGAGTTAAAAGCTGCAGATCGTCCACTCGTGTTCATCTGTAACTTAGGTCAAGTGGCAGGCACTGCTTTACAACAAGTTGCGCATACTGACAGCTATCGTTTAGATGGCGGGATTAGCAACTGGAAAGCTCAAGGCTTACCACTGGTCAAAGCTAAATAATTCGCACAAGGAGAAACTCATGGCTCAAGTCACTATTTACTCAACGACTGTATGTCCATATTGCGTTCGCGCAAAACAGCTTCTTGAGCGTAAAGGCGTTGAATATAAAGAAATTAATTTATCTAAAGAAGCGCCTGAAGTCCGCATTGAATTGATGCAACGTACCAATCACCGTACGGTCCCACAAATTTTTATTGATGACCAATTTATTGGTGGTTTTGATCAACTTTATGCTTTAGAGCGTGAAGGCAAACTCGACCAACTATTGGCATAATTAGCTCAGCATATTAAGGATTAGAAAATGAGTGAAGCTCAACCACAACTTGCTTTAGAACGTATTTACACAAAAGATATTTCTTTTGAAGTCCCTGGGGCGCAAGTTTTTACCAAAGAATGGCAACCAGAGTTGAACATCAACTTGTCATCTTCTGCTGAAAAAGTTGATCCAACTCACTACGAAGTTTCACTTAAAGTGGTTGTACAAGCAAACAATGCAGGCGACACGGCGTTTATCGTCGATGTCACTCAAGCGGGTATTTTCCTTGTAGATGCTGTTGAAGAAGAACGTCTTCCATACATCTTAGGTGCATATTGTCCAAACATTTTATTCCCGTTCCTTCGTGAAGCGGTGAATGACATGGTGACTAAAGGTAGCTTCCCACAATTGTTACTTACACCAATTAACTTTGATGCTGAGTTCGAAGCAAATATGCAGCGTGCTCAAGCCGCTGCTGTTGAAGGTCAAGCTTAAACTTTTAAGCCCTTCAAACATAAAAAAGACCGCTTTTGCGGTCTTTTTTATTGTACTGAATTATTTAAACGTTTTATGACCTTGCTGCTTAATGGCTTCAAACTTGGCTGAACTTTGTTTGGCTTCAGTCAACTTTCCTGCATGTACGAGATGTTGAGCATGTTCAATCTCTTGAGATAATACATCAAAACTTTGCTCATATTGCTTCACTTGAGCACTGTCTTTTGCTTGTTTCGCTAATTTTCCGGGCTTATTTTGTTTGGCAGTTACTGCGGCTTTTTGCATTTCAGTTAATGCGTTATTTGCCTCTGTGGCAGTCTGGGCTTGAGCAAAAGCCTTTGAGTTCTTCGCCAAAGATTTCATCGCGCCTTCTAGCACTTCCGATGCTTGTGCAAATCCTGCCAAACATATACCACTGCTCAACAGCATGACCTTTAATAGTGTTTTCATTCTTATTCCTATGAGTTTGCAAAAAAAAATGCAGCCTAAGGCTGCATTAAATATGGCAAAAACTAAGAACGATGTAAATTAAAAATCATCATCACTTTCAGGGTCTCGGTGTAAAGCATCATGAATCGCTTCAACCAACTGCAACGCAATTTCTTGTTTCGACGCTTTTTCCAAATCGCGCTTTTGCATTTTATAATGTTCTGCAAAAAAGACTATCATCGCATTTTCATCAGAAGCAAAACCAATATCAGGGCGTGACACATCATTACAGGCAATCATATCGAGCTTTTTCGCCACCAATTTACCTGCAGCATATTCTTCGACATTGCGTGTTTCTGCTGCAAAGCCAACCATGAACGGGCGTTTATCTTGCTGTGCAATGGTCGCCACAATATCAGGGTTTTTGATTAAAGAAACATTGAGCTCATCCCCTGCTTTCTTAATCTTATGCTCTGCAACTTCTGCAACGCGATAGTCTGCAACAGCAGCAGTCGCGATAAACACATCACAGCCTTCATCCAACATTTGCATACTGATATCCAACATTTTCATGGCAGATGAAACATTGATCCGGCGTACACCATTCGGCGTGTCTAAGCTGACAGGACCTGCAATTAAAGTCACTTTGGCTCCAGCCGCATAACATGCAGCGGCAAGAGCAAAGCCCATTTTACCCGTACTGTGGTTGGAAATATAACGCACAGGATCAATCGCTTCACGCGTTGGCCCAGCAGTAATGGTGACTTTTTTACCGGCCAGCATCCCAAATTTTTCAGCCATGGCACGCTGCGCTTTATGGAAGTATTCCGTTACCTGATGCGCCAAATCCTCGGGCTCAGGCATACGGCCTAAACCAACATCACCACAAGCTTGAGCACCCGCATCTGGCATGATTACATGCACGCCATCGTCTACCAAAGTCGCTAAATTACGCTGCGTCGCTTTTGCTGCCCACATTTGTTGGTTCATGGCAGGTGCAACCCACACAGGGGCTTTGGTGGCTAAATATAAAGTAGAAAGCAGGTCATCAGCTAAACCCGCAGCAAACTTTGCAATGGTGTTACAACTAGCAGGCGCAACCAAAAGCAAGTCTGCCCAGCGTGCCAGCTCAATATGCCCCATGCCCGCTTCGGCTTCAGGGTCTAACAATTCAGTATGCACAGGATTGCCTGACAAGGCTTGGAATGTTAATGGGGTAATAAAGGCTTGTGCGCCTTCGGTCATGACCACACGGACTTGAAAACCTGCGTCTTTTAAACGACGAACTAAGATGGCACTTTTATAGGCAGCAATACCGCCCGTAACAGCTAAAAGGATATTTTTATTTGGAATCACACTGAGATCAAAGCTCACGAACAGGCTACCTTTCTGTTGCAGTGGCGCTCACAATAGCATTAAATAGTCTTATACCCAATAATCGGTTGGGTCATGTTCCTCAAATTAAGAATAAAAAAGTATAAAAGAATGTACTTATCTATAAAAAAATGGCCCGAACAAGAACGGCCACGTGAACGCTTGTTACAACAAGGGCCTGCCAGCCTCTCTGATGCGGAACTACTGGCTATTTTTATCCGCTCGGGCTCAACACAACATTCTGCGGTCGAATTGGCCCGTCTGCTGTTACAGCATTTCGGCAGTCTGAATGCCGTTTTCGATGCTGAACTGCCCGAACTCAGCCAATTTCACGGCATTGGTCCGACCAAGTATTCACAATTAATGGCCGTCAAAGAATTGGGACGACGCTACAGTAGTCAGCAGCTCAAGCAAGAAAAGTTAGAGCTCAATCATTCAGCTCAGTTACTCAAGTTTTTACAATATGAATTTTCAAGCGAGAACCAAGAGGTTTTTGCCGTACTCTGTCTCGATGCACATTTAAGAAAAATAAACTTTAAAAAGTTGTTCTTTGGTGCAGTAAATTCTTGTGAAATCTCGATCAACCAATTGCTACGTTATTGTATTGCTCAACATGCTACCTTTATGGTGATTGCCCATAACCATCCGCTTGGAAAAGCTCAGCCCTCCGCGGCGGATATCGGACTGACCGAGCGTATTCTTCAAGCCAGTCAGCTCGTGGACATTCAACTGATTGATCATTTTATTTTATCGCCTGAAGGTACATTTTCTTTTGCTGAACACGACCTGATCCAACCCACTTAAATATGCAGACAAATGATTGACAAATACGGTGACAAATATGAAGATCAAGCAAAATTGTAAAAGAATTCTAATCACATGATTGTGCGTGATCAGCCCAGTATTTTTAAGGTGCTTTTTTCATGGCGTGGCACCATTCTTCCCAAAGTTTTACCCCCTTTGGGCGTGGTCATGTTGGTCTCTGCCATTATTGGCATTTTGTCCTATGTCGGCTATTTTCATTTCCCTGAACTGCCCTTGGTCGGCTTCACCCTCATTGGGGTGGTACTTTCCATTTTCCTCGGCTTTAAAAATAGTGCCTGCTATGACCGTTGGTGGGAAGCACGGAAGCTATGGGGTATTTTAATTGCCAATTCACGTCACTTTGACCGTGACTGTCGTATCTTGACTCAAGGTCGCCGTGAACGTGTGATTCAACATGTGATTGTCTTTGCCAATGTCTTGCGTGACCGTTTACGCCATCAAACAGCCAATCCTACCGAGCTGGTGGAAACCAGTGGCCTAAGTCAAAATGCACTGACTCAGCTGTATCAACAAGCCAATGCCCCGCAGTACACCCTCAGTTTGATTCAGTGGGAGTTAATGCAAGCATTAAAAGAAGGTGAAATTAGCGACATTGTGTATGCACAGTTGAATCAGCATGTTGCTGACCTAAGTGTAGTGCAAACCGGTTGTGACCGTATTGCGACAACACCGCTACCTTTTGCCTACTCGGTATTACTCAATCGTACGGTGTATTTTTTCTGCCTCATTTTACCGTTTAGCTTGGGCTCAACTTTAGGTATTTTCACCCCGCTTTTGGTTGGTGTGTTGGCCTATACCTTCTTAGGACTCGATGCTTTAAGCTCGGAAATTGAAGAACCTTTCGGAACGCAAAGTAATGATTTGCCGCTGGACTCGATGGTGCGTACTATTGAAATTGAACTGCTTGGGACTTTAGGTAAACCGACACCTCCCCCGATTCAAGCACAAGACAATAATCTACTCTAAGCGAACTCACACTTACCTTCTCTTAGGCCATATATAGCTCATGGAGAAGGTAGCGATCCTCAAAAACATTTAGATAAAACTATCCCAAATCCCCACTTGTCCCTCTTTGACTCTGGGAATATTGCCCAATTTAATCCATGGCATATTGTCACCATGAAAATCACTACCGACTGATACTTTTAAACCATGCTCGGCAATCATCCGATCCACCATTTGACGGGTAGAGGTCGGTTCAACACTGGGTGGCAACTCAACTGCATCTCCACCAAACTGCGCAAAGATTTCAATCAGGTAGCGAATATTGGTGGCCGATAAATCATAACGTGTCGGATGCGCCAATACTGCAAAACCGCCACTGGCATGAATCACCTGAATGGTTTCTTCTAAGCCCAGTCCATCAAATTTCACGTAGGCTTTTTTGCCTTCTTTAATATATTTATCAAACGCTTGTTGCGCGCGACTCACATACTTTTTTTCAACCAAGGTCTTGGCAATATGGGTTCGAGTCACGCGGTCAGGCATCTGTTCAACTTTCGCCAAAACATCGAGATAAATATCCTCACCAATCAGTGGAATCAATAAATCACAAATTTCTTTGGCGCGGCGCGCGCGGATTTGTTTTTGCTGTTCAAGACATTTTTGTAGTGGCTCTAAATCTTGCATATTCAATGCAACCACATGCACGCCATAGTTTTTCTTAGTCGAGGGTCTCGACCACTGACTGGAAATTTCTACACCTGAAATAATACGCATCGCATGCGACTTTGCAGCCAACTCTGCTAAAGCAAGGCCATCCATGGTGTCATGGTCTGTCAAAGCCAAGGTATGAATACCTTTTTCCGCTGCAGCATCAACCAATTGCTTCGGTGTAAAAGTGCCATCAGAAATATTGCTGTGAGTATGTAAATCTACGCCTTCCATCACTTATACTAGCTATTTATTTGAACAGATTTAGATACTCTAACATGAAAGCACTTTTAGACTTTGTGCCGCTGATCATTTTCTTTTATTTATATAAAACTGTAGATCCGAAAAATACTGATCACCCATTACTTCAATTGATTGGTTCTGCTGGGGGTGTCGATAATAATAATATTCTTGTAGCCACCACAGGTTTAATTATTTCGATGCTGATGGTTTACGGCGCACTGTTCTTCATGCAAACGTTCCGTTTAGACAAACAACAGTGGATTGTGTTGTTTCTGA